>JAFACO010000290.1 GCA_023425485.1 Bacillota bacterium | reverse complement strand
GTTCCAAGCTGCTCAAGAGTCTCCATCAACTCATTATATTCCACACGATACCACCTTTCTTTAAGGTTAAGCTTCATCCACCATGCGGTAGCCTACACCAACTTCTGTAATGATATACTTGGGTTCTGCAGGATTTGCTTCGATTTTACGTCTGATATTTGCCATATTAACACGAAGGGTCTGATTTTCATTCAAATATGGTCCCCAGATTTCCTTCATAATAAAGTCATGCGTTAGCACCTTTCCAACATTTTTGGAAAGCAAAACGATAATCTTATACTCAATCGGTGTTAGGTGCACTTCTTTCTCATCTATTTTAACTACTCTTCTTTCATAATCGATGCAAAGTCCCCCAATGCATACCTTGCTCACTATGGTTTGAGATTCCTTATTAAACGTAGCATTATGACGCACCGCTGTTCTAATTCTAGCGAGCAATTCCGAGGTTCCAAAGGGTTTTGTAATATAATCATCTGCCCCCAAGTCAAGCGCCTCCACCTTCTCGCGCTCGAAACCACGTGCCGACACAACTATAATCGGAATATTGCTCCATTCTCGTATCGCTTTAATAACCTCAATTCCGTCAATGTCAGGCAGGCCAAGGTCCAGCAATATTAAATCCGGGCAATGGGTGGTAGCTAAAGCGATAGCATCCTTCCCTTTTTCCGCTTTCATTACCTGATAGTTATTATGTGTAAGTACAGTAGAAATAAAATTACTTATTGCAATTTCATCCTCTACCAGTAAGATTAATAGATTATTATTCATTGTCCCCTCCCAATAATGGTAGTGAAAATCGAAATACTGCTCCAGATTCCGATTGATTGGCAGCTTCAATTTTGCCTTGATGTGCATTTATAATAGATTTGCAGATGGAAAGCCCTATCCCCATGCCTCTGGAAGAATCCGCTGATTTCTTTCCATTATGTGCAAATGCTTCAAATAAATTTGGTAATATCTGATCCGAGATTCCTTCTCCATCATCCTTTACCTCAAACATTGCCATATTGCCCTCTTTGTATAAAGATACCTCAATACTGGTCTTATTTCCACTATGTTTTATGGCATTTTCAATCAGATTAATCATTACCTGTTCAATCAAGGTTGCATCCATTGGGACCATTAAAAGTTCGTCGGGAACAGATACATGAATTCTTTGTTCCGGAAAACGTTTCCTCATTCTGCTGATTGCAGCAGCAACAATTTCTTCAGCAGCTTCGGGTGTCTTAGTTACATTTGCTGTATCCTCATTGATACGAGTAACCGACAATAGATTTTCTACCATACGAATCAGCCACTGCGAGTCATCCTTTATGTTATGAAGCAGTTTATCCTTGGTGGCCTGATCAAGGGCCTCTTTATTCTCAAGAATTGCAGAGCTAGCCCCTAGAATCCCAGTTAACGGAGTTCTTAAATCATGTGAAATTGCTCGCAATAAATTACTTCTCATCTTCTCTTTTTCTGTATCTATTAATATTGATCGTTGTTCATCAGAAAGTCGTTGACGCTCCAATGCCATAGCCACAAGAGAAGCAATTCGGCGAAGATAAGTTTTATGGTTGTGACTAAGTGCCACCTCATTTTTGCAGGAAATCCCGATAACACCAAGAACATTTCCCTGGGAAGTAACTGGCATATAATAAGCAGCCGAATTCGTCGAAGTGTCAGTTCCAGCACCAGCCCACTTTTGGTTTACGAATACCCAGTGAGCAACCGCCTTCTCTTCTGGTGAGGAAAGATACTCTGTATCCATATCCTCAGGTGCACTTTCTATGATTCCCTCCAAGCCATTGACCGGATCATTTAAATAGAAAATTACCGACCGGTCAAAAATCTTCATAATATATTGACTGGTTATACTGACTATATTTTCAAGACCTCTGGTTACCAACAACTTCTTATTAATCTCATATAGAACCTCGATTCTCTGCTCCCGGTCCTGTGCAAATTCTGCCTGTGCTTTAATTCGGTTCGTCATAGTGCTGGTAATTAACGCGGTCAATAGCATTACAACAAATGTAATTGGATAATCTGTCTGCAGTACGTCTAAGGTAAAAACCGGTTCCATAAACAGATAATTATCTATTAAAACACAAAGTATGGAAGAAATAATCCCATAAATATAACCTGTCGTCATTCTGGAAATTAATAATATGGATAAAATGTAAAGCATGTATAGGTTCTGACTTCCCAACTCACAATCAGAAAGAAAGTTAGCAACCAGCGTCGTAACAAATAGGATACCAAACATTTTAAGTAAATCATACCAGGAAAAGGAAAGACGTTTCCGCAGTAATATTCTACTTCTTCGATATTTCTTTTTTGTGATACTATCGGGGATAATATGAATCTCAGTATTATCCAATAACGAAATTAAATTATCCTCTAAATCAGTTTCAAAAAATCCCTTTAGTGTTTTTTTATTTCGGCTTTTCCCTATAACGATATTTGTAATCCCGGATAACTTAGCATACTGGGCGACTGTAGTTGCAATATCGCTTCCATTTAAGGTGGCTACTTCTGCACCTAATTCTTCTGCAAGCTCCAGATTAGCTTGAAAACTTTTTTTATACTCCTTTGTATGCTTTTCACTCTCATTATTCTCAATATAAAGCACCACCCAGGGAGCATGAAAGGCTTCCGCAAGTCTTGCAGACCAGCGAATACAACGAGCAGAGGAGGGAGAACTGCTGATACACACTAATATTTTGGTGCTTGTCCTCTTATCTGCCGGAACTCCTTCGTGACTAATTCGGTCCGCTGCCTTACGCATGGCAATTTCTCGAAGAAGTCTTAAGGTTTCTCTGGAGGATATCTTTCGTTCAGAAGTATTTTCCTGTTTCGCTTCGTTACTTTCTGCCTCTTTTTCTAGACGGCGCAGTAATTCATCGGGTTCAATATCAATTAACTTTACCTTATCTGCATGATCAAAAATGTAATCTGGTACAGTTTCCGTCACAAATTCATAAGTAATGCTTTGAACAATATCCATTAAGCTTTCTATATTCTCTACATTTACTGTGGTGTAAACATCAATACCAGCATTTAGTAATTCTTCAATGTCCTGGTATCTTTTTCTATTTCGTACACCAAGTAAATTGGAGTGTTCCATCTCATCCACTAGGATTAATTTGGGTTTACGTTCTAATGCGGCATCCAGGTCAAACTCTATCTTTCCTTCTTTCGGATCTCCGATAAGTTTTGGAGGTAGAACAGGAAGACCTTTAAAAAGTGTTGCTGTATCAGCTTTCATATTTGGCTTAATAAAACCTACGATTACATCAACACCGCTTTGATACTGAACCTGTGCATCATCTAATAAAGCATAGGTTTTCCCTACACCCGATGCATATCCAAAAAATATTTTTAAATGTCCTCTCTGCTTCGATTCAGAACCCTCTGTTTGCCAACTCATTAATCTCTCCTACTATAATCTTTTCATTATTTGATATGTAATAGACGAATGCTTTATCAATTTACTTACTGTTTTTCAGATACTGAATTGCCAACTGTGTTCTATGCTCTAACCCTGTCTTTTCTAAAATCGTACTTATATGATTTCGGATAGTTCCATTCGATAAAAACAGCGTATCACCAATATCTTTATTAGAAAGACCTTCTGCAATCAGCTTTACAATTTCTAATTCTCTTGGTGTTAAAATCGCCTCATATAAGCTCACTTCCGTGTTTTGATTCATCACCCTTTGACGAATGAACTCCAGCACATCAGCTTGAAAAACCGTCCCACCCGTATGTATTGCACGAATTGCTGAAAGAATTCGCTGTGCAGGACTATTCTTTAATATATATCCAGTTACGCCTGCTTTTAAAGCACGCAGAATAAAATCAGGTTCGTCAAAGGTGGTTAGTAGCAAAGGTGCTGTAAGATTATTCCTAAGTAAAATGGTTGCTGCATCAATACCATCCATATTGGGCATTCGGATGTCAAGAATTGTTACATCAGGAGTTAGACTTTCACACAATGTGACTGCCTCTGCTCCATCTGTTGCCACACCGACAAGCTCCATATCCGCCTGTGTCTCAATAATCATCTTTAATCCTTCGCGAATAATTGCATCATCATCTGCAATAACAATTCGAATCATTACTAACCTCCTTAAGGGTACTCAAACCACTCAACCAGAAAGAAACCCACACACTTTTTATTAAGTACTTTTATATTCTCTCAAAACACTGATTTAATCAAGCAAAAGCAATTTATTAACTTTGAAGATTGAGCTAATAAGTAAATATATTTGTTACCTTGAAGCCTTTTTCTCCCTTTGTGAAAAAGCATCTTCCCTTTGACATAATCGTTCTTTCCTCAATGGCTTCAAGACCGATACCCTTTTCAAAACTCTCTCTGGTAGTCCCATTATCCTTATAATCAACTTTAATAACTTTATTCTTTATCTCTATTAGAAGTTCAAATTCAGATGCATTGGAATGTTTTAATACATTGGTCAAACATTCCTTCACGTTATCGTGAATGCAAGCCCATACCTCCAGAGAAATCATTTTAAGATCACCGTTTGCAATAAACTTCGTTGATTTATTGTAATTTACCTTAAACTCTTCCAACATTGCAGCAATCTCATTTTTTCCTATTAAGTAATGTCCAGCTCTTTCCTCTCGTAAGGAGGCTCTGATTTCATCCACGCCTTCCCGAAGATTCGTAATTGCTTTTTGGATACTAGCCTCTGATTTATCCGGTTGATCCTTCATTATCAACATAGCCGCTTCTAACAATAAGATACTTCCTGAAATACCATGCCCTAATTGATCATGGATGCGGGCAGCAATACGATTTCGTTCTTCGATAGAAACCGTATATTTTAATGTTTTAGTTAAACTTTTTATATCATTAATTTTTTTAGTTTGCTCCAGAATAGTTATTTTCTGCTCTTCATTGGTTACTTTTAAAACAGAATACCTTAATAACAGTATACGACAAAATAGAATTAATACCACTTCAATAAATGTTAATGTACAAACTATAATTCCTGGAAGAAATATAAAAAATGACAGGATTATGGTAGTCGCTAATATGAAATAATACATACTATTATCGATTAAGAAGTCCAACAACTGTGCAATACACAAAACAAACAGAGGATAGAATATCTCTGACCCGAATGCAAAACAGGCAATTAAAGTGATACCATTGATACCAATAATAATTTTTTTATTTTCTTTTATTGTAATGGAAATCAAAAATTCAAACACAAAAACGCAGGCAAAACTAAGAGTCGATATTAATACCATTGTTGTATCGGCCTTAGTTGCTTGCGTTATCAAATAGGATGCAATTATAGTAACTAATTTTGCTTGAAAGAAAAGTAAAGCCTTTTCCACCTTTTGTACCACCTAACTGCTTTTATAGTGCCCGGCATAGGAAACTGCGCCTAATAGTAGGAAAAGTAACGTAAATAAGGATAGTATAATAATGTGCGGATTAATATTTGCATGAACCTCTAACTGTAGGCTGCGAAATGCATCCATAAACCAAAACTGCGGCAATATTCTTGATATATTCTGCATTGCCTTGGGTGCCATATCAATAGGAAAATATGCACCTCCCAAAATACAACCTATGGTAGAAAACCCTATTACAATTGATGTCATAGCATTTTTTGATAATAATACTACAGCAACCGCTAAGGAAAAGCAAATGGTAAATACACTGAATAAGGACATGATTATGATTAAGGAAGCTAAGGGAACACCGGTTTTAATATCTGAAAATGCTACATATCCGCAGAAGATAAAAACCATGATAAAGCAAAGGATTAATCCAAATAATCCTGTTCCCAGAATATAGTGTAGCGGTTTCACCGGAGCTATTTGAACTCTGTTATACAGTCCCTTTAATCTATCATCTACTATAATAAAATCAAAAACAATACTGATTGCAAATATGATCATTAAAAAAAAGCCAATGGTACTAATAAATCCAAACTTTCCAGCTTCTGCTTCCAGATCCGTTGTGACTGCTGCGGTTTGAGTTACTTTTATCGTAGTGTTCTGATAATCCTTTAATAAATTTAAAAATGTCTGTTCCTCCCCATTAGCTGCCTTGGAAAGCAAATTAATATTATTAAAATAATTATTAATATAAACCTTCGTATAGGCTGCATTTTCATAGTCATCCAGGGAAGTAACAATGACATTTTCATTATTGCCTGCGGCATATTTTGTTTGCATGCCTTGTGGTAATTCTATTATAATGGATATTCTT
The DNA here is from genome assembly GCA_023425485.1 of Bacillota bacterium. Classification (GTDB taxonomy): domain Bacteria; phylum Bacillota; class Clostridia; order Lachnospirales; family Lachnospiraceae; genus Mobilitalea. Next base: position 3,416 of record JAFACO010000290.1, on the reverse strand, counting down.
CGATCAATCAACTTTGTACTTAATTCATCAAAGGTTTCCTGTTCAATAAGCTGATATTTCAAATCATTTACTAAATAAGCTTTAAAATCCTTGGATAACTCACTGTTATCATAATCAATTACTCCAATGGAGATTACTTTGTCACCGATTTGTGATGTCATATTTCCAAATAAGTTTAACATCACACATAACAGTATCCCGCAGATAATAGACAATGCTAATCCCAGTCGGTTACGCTTCATATTGATTTTAGTTAATAACCATATATTTTTCATGTTAACTACCGTTCCTTTCATCAATGCCTACCCTTTTGGATTGAATTGGATTAATCCAATTTTTTTCCTTCTATCTCTCCTCTTGCTTATACTTAAATAATAATGCCCCTGCTACTAAGGCAACGCTCATTAAAGCGCCCGCCACAAGAATAATAAGGATAGCCTTTTGATAATGTCCAAAAACTGTTAAATCATATGCTGCTTGTTGAATTTGATAAATTGGCATTACTTCTGTTAAGCCTGAGATTTTTAATTCTTTTGAATAAGTACCACCTAAAAACATCATCGTCCATAGAATAGGAAATAGGACTGCCATTGGGTTTACTTTTATAACTATACCAATGACAGCTCCAATGGAAATCATACAAAGGGTCACAACCATAAAAATCATAAACAATAGGATATTCCCTCCCACAGTTGAAGCATAATTGGCCTTAAAGATAAACACACTCACCACCATTAGTATGGTTATCTGTATAATTGTCTGTGGTATCATACCAAGCATTTTACCAAGGAAAACATGGACTCTATTCTTTGGTGTCAGAATTAATCGATTAATGGTCTTATTCTGTCTCTCACCCATAAATGCACCCGCTCCACCCAGAACACTCATAAAGGAAATCATCGCTACCATGCTAACTGCATAATAATCAATCATTGTTCTGTTAACGCCCAAATCCTTCTGCTGCACATAATCAGTTTGTTCTCCTGTGGACTGTAAACTACCCGTCTCCTGTAAAAACTGAGGATTTTTCAAATATACTGCCTGTATCCCTTTACTTGACTGAATAAATCCGCTAAAAATAGCATTTACAGCTTTATTTTTAATGTTGTTATTACCTTCATATATTTGAAGCTCCAAAGGGCTTCCGGTAAATAATACAACACAGGTAATCTCATCTTTACCAGCCTGTTCTTTAGACTCTTCCAGACTATCTGTTTTCTGCATCACAATCATGGGATTGTCCTTACCAAGTTCTTTGACAAATTCCTGTATCGCTGCTTGCCAAAAGACATCCTCCGTGTCTATTTTATAGTGAATCTTAATTTCTCCAATAGTTTCTTCTGCTTTATCAAGACTAGAAAGCAGATTGCCCAGAAGAAAAATCATTATGATAGGAAATAGGATTAAAAAGAATAAATTTGTTCTGTCATATAAAAATTCTTTTGTCTCCTTTATTATAATATTAAACATACAGTCCTCCATTTTTTTCAATTAACTAAATTCAAGGTAAATACTGTTACCTATAGATTTAATTAAATACCTCTGTTATCATTCCTACACTTTAGATATTAACGTAATTCATGCCCAGTTAAGGTTAAAAACATTGTGTCCAAGTTAGGCACTTCTGTTTTAATATTTTTAATCGGCAGCCCCATGGACAGTACCTGTTGTAGAATAATATTCATCGTATTCTTTTCAATGGAAACATCAATTCGTATGGTATTATTATCAATAGCCACCGCCTTAACATCTGGCATTGTACTAAGCTTTTTCTTTAATTGCGATGCTTCCATATCACTGGATAGCTTTGAGTCAAAATAAATGGATTGAACATCCGTTACTAAGGATACTAACTCTGATTTTGTACCACTTGCCACCAGATGTCCTTTGTCAACGATTGCAATTCGATCACAGATTTCCTCCACCTCATTCATGTAATGTGAGGTATAGATCACTGTAGTTCCTCGTTCTCTTAGGGTTTGAATGGATTTTAATATGTGCTCTCTTGACTGTGCATCGACCCCAACCGTAGGTTCATCCATAACAATTAATTTAGGAGAATGAGCAATTCCACAAGCAATGTTTAATCTGCGTTTCATACCACCGGACATTTGTTTTGGCTTCATCTTCATTCGATCCGATAACCCTACAAAATCTAACGCTTCTTTTGCGGACTTTATTAATTCTAACCCACTGTGTCCATAGAGAGATGCAAAGAACTTAACATTATCAAGAGCAGACAAATGATCATAAACTGCAATATCCTGCGGAACCATGCCGATTAATTGCTTTATTTTAATCTTATCCTTTCGGATATCATAACCATTGATAACAATTTCACCTTTATTAAAATCAGATAAGGTTGTAATAACACTTAAGGTTGTTGATTTTCCTGCTCCATTCGGACCTAATAAGCCAAATATTTCACCCGTCTTTACTGCAAAGCTTAAATTATCAACCGCACACAATTCTCCATAATTCTTCACTAAATTTTTCACTGTAACAAAGTTAGACATAGCATTGCCTCCCGCGATTTTTCTATTTTCAACTGATGAAATGAAACATCATCAAGTTTTTTCTTTTTTCTGATACATCAATCATACAATATTTCAAGTTCACAAGGAAGTGACGGATGTTACGTCCTTACATGACAATTGTCATTTGTTTTAGGTAACAGTTTGTAACAGGTCTTCCATTTGCTCGATTTCGCTTTGCTACATAAACCTCTCTTTGTTCTTGTAAAATCAGATACTTTCATATATAATGTCTTTAGTAAAATTACGAAAAAGGAAAATGTTGAAAGATATTAGTAATATAAGCGTTTTCTAAATTTATAAGGAGGAACACCATGTCTACAAATGTTTTTGATATACTAAAAGATCGTGGATTTATTGAGCAATGTACTCACGAGGATGAAGTTCGTGAATTATTAGGAAAGGAATCCGTAACTTTTTATATAGGTTTTGATGCAACTGCTGACAGCTTAACCGCAGGACATTTCCTCACCGTTATGGCAATGATGCATATGCAACGTGCTGGACATAAGCCAATCGCTTTGCTTGGTGGCGGAACCACTATGATTGGTGATCCTACCGGTAAATCCGATATGCGTACCCTGATGACCGTAGAAACCATTCAGCATAATGCAGATTGCTTCCAGCGCCAGTTATCAAAGTTTGTTGACTTTGAAGACGGTAAGGCAATCATAGCCAATAATGCCGATTGGTTATTAGATCTTAATTATGTAGAGTTCTTAAGAGAAATTGGAATTCATTTCTCTGTAAATAAAATGCTTACTGCTGATTGCTACAAACAACGTATGGAAAAAGGACTTACCTTCTTTGAATTCAACTATATGTTAATGCAGTCCTATGATTTCTGGAAGCTGAACAAGTTATATAACTGCTCTCTCCAGT
>JAFACO010000267.1 GCA_023425485.1 Bacillota bacterium | reverse complement strand
GTGTTAAGGAACAGGCTAGACAGTCCGCTCAAAAAGCATATCGTACAGAAATACTTCTGGAAACCAGCAGAAAGTTACAACAAGCAAAAGACCAATCGGAGATTTTAAGTGAAACCGCCTTACAGTTGGTAAAGTTACTTGACCGTACTATCATATTTTATAGTGGACAACAGAATACTTTGTCTGAACCAATGGTATTTCTAAAAGAAAATTCAAATATAGATGTAAAAGATTATTACGATCAGGATGAACGAGCTGTAGCAGAATGGGTTTATAAGAACAATAAACGTGCAGGGGCTACTACAAATACTCTTTCTGCTGCCAAGTGCCTCTATCTTGCCATTCGAGGCGGTGATACAGTTCTTGCTATAGCCGGAATCGCAATAGACCGGGAATTTCCTCTGGAAACCTTTGAAAAAAATTTAATGATCGCAATGCTTGGAGAATGTGGTTTAGCTCTTGAAAAAGAACGACTTAATGAAAATCAAAAAAGAATTTCTTTACAAATACAACAAGAGCAATTAAGGGCTAATCTTCTTAGAGCAATATCACATGATTTACGTACTCCGCTTACTAGTATTTCTGGAAATGCAGGTATCCTAATTGCTAATTCAAAAGTATTAAACGATTTACAGAAAAACTCACTTTACACCGATATTTTTGATGATTCCATGTGGTTAATCAACCTAGTGGAAAATCTGCTCTCAATTACACGAATCGATAATGGTACTCTAAATCTAACTTTGCAGCCTGAACTTTTGGAAGAAGTAATAGCAGAGGCACTACTTCATATCAATCGAAAGTCTATTGAGCATAACATTGAAACTGTACTTGAGGATGATTTTCTCATGGCTAAAATGGATTCACAGCTCATTATTCAAGTACTGATAAATATCATAGATAATGCAATAAAGTACACACCACCCGGATCACAAATTAACATAACTGTACGGCGTGAAAACCAAATGGTGCTGATTGAAATTTCGGATAATGGCCCTGGCGTATCAGAAGACGCAAAGGCAAAACTATTCGATATGTTTTATACAGCAGATAATGCTAGGGGTGACGGACGTCGCGGACTTGGGCTGGGATTATCCTTATGCAAATCAATTATTGATGCACATGGCGGTAAAATCTATGTGAAAGATAATATTCCCCAGGGAACCATATTTTGTTTTACCCTGCAGGCAGAGGAGGTAAATATTAATGACAAAACCCTTAATATTGGTAGTTGAAGATGACAAGGCCATCAGCAAACTGATTACCACAACCCTTGAAACTCAAGGGTACAACTATCATACATCAGAAACAGGGGAAGGCTCTATATTAGAAGCAGTATCCAGGCAACCTGATATTATGCTTCTGGATTTAGGACTACCCGATATGGATGGCGTAGACATTATAAGAAAAGTACGAGAATGGTCAAATCTCCCAATTATCGTTGTCAGTGCAAGAAGTGAAGACCGTGATAAAATAAGTGCTCTGGATGCAGGCGCGGATGACTATTTAACAAAACCCTTCAGTGTAGAAGAATTACTGGCAAGACTTAGAGTAAGCCTGCGAAGGGTTCGTTACGATAAAGAAAAATTGCAAAAGGATGCTTCTGTTTTTATCAATGGGAACTTAAAAATTGACTACGCTGCAGGATGTGTTTGGCTGGACGAAGAAGAAATACATCTGACCCCAAATGAATACAAGCTTCTAGGTCTCCTAGCTAAGAATGTTGGTAAAGTATTAACCCATAATTTTATACTGCATGAAATATGGGGAAATTATTCTACAGATATCCCTGCCCTTCGTGTTTTCATGGCTACCCTTAGAAAAAAACTTGAAAAAAAACCTTCTCCATCTCAACCAAAGTATATTCAAACCCATATAGGTGTTGGCTACCGTATGCTTAGGGTTGGTGACGATGGCAAGTCAGGATAAATAGATAATTAGCCGCTAGTACCTATTGATATAATTCCTCTAAAGTAACAGATTTTTATATTTAATCTGGCTGCTTTAGAGGAATTATATCATATTAAGGTCTAGCGGCTAATTTATTAATATTGATAAATATGTGTTTATCAATGTTGGATAATTTATAACTTCCATCTGTCAGGAAGGTAATTCTTTGTATTTATAAGCATCGTATCCATAAGTGTAGTTATCTGTTCTATTGATAAGTTTGCTGCTTTCACTAATGGGTCAATTTGAAAGGCCTTAAGTACCAAGCCTTTATCACAGTCAAACGCTGCTTGTAATATATAATCCTGATTCCTAACATGTGGTTGAAGTAATTCAAGAATATTCTCTGGTACATTACCAACCGTAACCGTTTTAATGCTGTTTCTTGAAAATATCGCATTGGTCTCGACAACTGTACCATATGGAAGATTGGCAATCTGTCCATGATTGGGAATATTTACATTGCTGATTACTCTTCCTATTCCCAAAAGTGCTTTTATCAGTAATGTTCCTTCCTCACCTGATTTGTCCAGGGAGATTTCTTCCTCCCCCGTCATTAATCGCTTACTCTTGTTTAAGCGATGCTCCAGATCCTGCATACGCCAGTCAACTGTTGTCAGTCCAAACTTCCAGCCCTTGACCGCATCTGGATTTTTCAGATAATCCCCTCCTGGCATGAATTCTGCCAAATGCCGATCACCGGCTGCTGCTATGAACCCATACCTGCGAAATAAATCAAACTTAACTCTATGCGCACATTCAAAGGAAGCGTTCGCCCAATGATTATCTTCCTCCTGAAATCCCTCTTCAAAATGCTGGTCAATGTATTCTTTCCATATAGGAAAAAGATCAAGCTCCTGATAACCAGCTTCATTAAACCAGGTAAAGTGGTTAATTCCAAATACATTTACATGAATGTCTGATCTATGAATTTTAGTATTTGCTTTTCCTCGTTCAACAAGTACTTTGGAACAAATCTCTGCCAGTACCTTTTGTGTCCCGAATACCTCATGGCAGCACCCAAAAGCTTTCATCTGCGGGAATACATGATACAGTGTCTTAATGCAAAGTGACATGGGATTAGTATAGTTAATCACCCAAGCCTCTGGTGCGACACGCTTAATTGCTTCTCCTATTTCTGCAATCATCGGTATTGTCCTTAGTGCTCGAATCATACCACCCGGACCAGTCGTATCGCCAACCGATTGATAAATCCCATACTTTTCAGGTTCATGAACATCGGATGCCATCTCTTTAAAGGTCCCGGGTAAAATAGAAATAACTACAAAATCAGCTCCTGCTAAAGCCTCTTCTAACGTTTCGACTGCTATGTAATTCCACTTTCCAACGCAAGCGTCCAATTGGGAGTATTTATTACCAATGATTTCATTATTCTTGGCTGCCTGAAAATCAATATCGTACAGCCTTACATTTCCACTAATCTCCGGTTCATTTGCAAGGTCTGACATCAAAGTCCATGCCCATCCCCTGCTGCCACCACCGATGTAGGCAATGTTTATATCTGAAAATATATCCCTGTTATTTTTCATTTACCGCACCTGCTTTCCTGTCTAGCGCAATGATTATTATCGTATTGTTATATTAAGCTTTCTCCCATAACGATTTTATATAGTCTCTCGCATGAACCGCATTTTCAGGCTTCGTATTTTCGAGAGTGCAGTGAATCATTGGTTTTCTGGTTTGTATAAACTTAATTATTGGTTCATAAGCAAGATAACCCGAACCTGCTGCCACCGCAACCATTTTTCCCTCCTGTATTACAAAATCCTTCATATGAACCACAGCCACCTCATCCCCCAGTAAATCAATGGCTTCTTCCATAACCTTTGTCTGCTCCTTGTAATTATCCATTTCCAATAAATTTACCGGATCAAAAATTATCTGTAGATTAGGAGAATTGATTTTATTCAAAACTGTTCTGGCTAATTTAGGTGTTGCCACCAGATGCGTTCTTACCGGTTCTATTGCTAAAATAACACCCATTTTCTCTGCATAGGTAACAATTTCACTTAGATTCTCCACCATCGTTTGCATTGCTGCTGCCGTACTAGCATCTTTTCTATTACTAGCCGTAAATGGTGTTTCCGTCCCTACTACTCCACAGCCTAATATACTTGCAAACCGTATATGTGCCTTATAGGTACTTAATACACCTTCTCTAAGGGAAGCATCTGCTTCCGCCAGATTTAAATAGCACCCTAGAAC
>JAFACO010000258.1 GCA_023425485.1 Bacillota bacterium | reverse complement strand
ATATAATATAAAGTCACAATTATGTCCAGCTACTTACCCTATTGCAATATTATTTCAAAACGTTATTTGTCTGCGATATTATAACGCAAATACATAATGATGTTTGCATTCCTATGTTATGTGTTCTAAGCTTTTATATCCATTTAGGATACCTCATATATTTTATTTATAAGATTGGTAACCTACAATCATAATAGCATTGGAGGTTTTTGCTTAAAGCTGAAGCTAGTAAGAGAAATACCTACATAGCCGGTGGTTTATTTTAAATAATGCAAATAAAAAGGAATGTTTCACGTGAAACATTCCCAATACACTAATAATTAAAGTAATTCAACTATATTATTCTTAATCGCATACACTGCGGCTTGTGTTCTATCTGAAACATTAATTTTCTTAAATATATTAGAAACATGATTCTTTACTGTTTTTTCACTGATGGATAACATATACGCGATTTCTTTATTAAATAATCCCTCAGCCAATAACTTCAATACTTCAATTTCTCTCTTTGTTAAAGCATCTTCTTGATTATTTAAGAAATTATTCTTTTCTTCCAATCTTTGTTTTAATAAAGGAGCTAATTCCGGTTGAATAAATATTTCTCCTTTAAATATTGTAAATATGGCCTTCTTCAATAAATTAGAGTCGGAGTCTTTTAATACATATCCATCTACTCCAATTTCAACTGCTCTGACTAAATACTCTACTTCATTATGAATAGTAAGGATTATAACTTTAACTTTTCTTTTTGACTCTTTAATATGTTGTAATACCTGCAAACCATTCATATTTGGCATATTAATATCTAACAAAAGAACATCTGTTTGTTTTTTATCAAGTAGCTCTATACACTGCTTTCCGTTATTTGCTTCCGCAACTACAACAATATCCCCATCCAATTCAAGTAACTGTTTAATTCCTTCTCTAACCATGGAATGATCATCCGCAATCATTACATTAATCGGTCTATTCATTTTCTTCCTCCTCGCAGTTTATTAAGGGAATTGATACAATTACTTTCGTTCCTTTTCCCTTTTCTGTTTGTATATCTAGTGTTCCAGATAATAAAGAGGTTCTCTCCCTCATAATAGATAATCCAAAGTTTGCCGTCTGATTAGCCGATACTGGTTGTATTTTTTCCTTCTCAAAACCTGAACCATTATCTTCTATTGTTACTTTAACATAATTATCTTCGTATTGAATATCCAAAACAATTATAGATGCATTAGCATGTTTTATTATATTATTACATGCTTCTTGAATAACACGAAATAATGTTAATCGAATGACTGGTAATAATTCATCTTTATCTTCCTTCGATTGAACTTTTACTTGTATATTGTGCAAATCCATTAATTTATTTGCATATCTACGTACCGTTACAGCAAGACCAAGATCATCAAGGGTCATTGGTTTAAGATTATAAATGATTCCCCTCATATCATTTATAACAGTTTTTATTGTTGTTGACATAGAATTTAGTTCTAATTTAGCACGAATTGTATCAATATCGATTAATTTAACACAAAGCTCAGCCTTATGTACCATACTGGTTAAATTTTGAACTGTCGTATCATGTAAATCTCTAGATATTCTTTGCCTTTCGATTTCCTGAGCCTCCAATATACCAAGAGACCTTTCATTAAAACCTTGCTGCTTATCAGATACATATATACTATTGCTATTTTCTGATACATGATTTATTAACTTCACAGCTGTCTTTAATGACTCAATTTTCTCTACAAGACTAATCTGTTTCTTATTCATTTCTTCAATTTGTACTTTAAGTTGAGCAATCAAAGTAATTAATTCTGGTGAGTCAATTGATTTACTCTTAATTGTTGAAAACAAATCATAATTATAAATCTTTGTTTTTTCATACTCTTCAAATTCTTGCTCTTTTTCCTTTAGTAAATTACTTTTAGATTTTAACTGAATTTTAACAGAGTATAATTCCTCTTCCAACTCAACTGCTAGATTCTTCAGAGCAAGGGATGTAATTTCTTTATCTTTCTCCAAATGATCTGTTCCTAATTTCATATTCATCTCGTTGTCATTCATATTCTTATTCCTTTCTATGCTCATAGTAAAAGTGTTCGGGCGATAGAAATATTATGAATAATAATTATTGTATATTAATTATTATTAGGTACAAATGATCTCCAACAGTTGTATTCTGTATAAACACTACCTTGAGAAAAGAATAAGGTACCTATATTAATTTAATAAATATAAAAATTATCAGTTATATCATATAACATATAGAATTAATTTAAAAGCTTTTTTTTGATCTATAGGTTAAATTAGCTATTTTTCGAGAGATTTTTACATTGTTTAACAATAGAATTTGACTCAATTGATAAACATTTTAACTCACTATTTAAATCATAACCTTCAACTTGGATTTCATAAAACCCAATAGACTTAAAGAACTTCTCTATATTTTTTGGTGTTTTAACAATAACTGTATTTATTCCTGATATGAATGCTTTATTTAATAACATTCTTACAGCAAAATCTCCATATTTATTTCTACGATAATCTTTTAGAACACATACTCTATCAATTTCACAAATACTTCCATCATAAATAATTCTTCCAGTGGCCACAGGACAAAGTACATTTTGTTGCCTTATATAAACTATTACATGTATAGCTTGTTTGTCAAAATCATCATATTCATATATTAATGGCAACTGTAATTCATCTAAAAAAACTTTATGTCGAATATCGAAAACTTCAATTAAATTATCACTACCAGTTAAAAGCTTTGCTTCAATCATAACAGTTTCCCCTTTTATTTGTATGAATTTATATATACCTTTATAA
>JAFACO010000211.1 GCA_023425485.1 Bacillota bacterium | reverse complement strand
CATCCATGTCCATGTCCACCGTGGTTTCGTAGGAATCCTCCGGAAGCTTCTCTCCCTTCATGGACTTCACTGCCTCATTGAGCATCTTACAATACAGATCATATCCTACTGCTTCCATGTGACCGCTTTGTTCTTCTCCCAGCAAATTACCCGCACCTCTGATTTCAAGATCTCGCATCGCTATTTTAAAGCCCGAGCCTAACTCGGTGAATTCTTTAATGGCATGTAATCTCTTCTCCGCAATTTCACGAAGCATCTTATCCCTTTTATACATTAAAAATGCATACGAGGTTCGGTTAGAGCGCCCTACGCGTCCTCTTAGCTGATAGAGCTGTGATAAGCCTAATCTGTCAGCATCGTCAATAATTATCGTATTTACATTAGAAATGTCCAAACCAGTTTCAATAATTGTGGTAGAAACAAGTACATCAATCTCCCCGGAGATAAAGTCGAACATAATCTTTTCTAAGGTATGTTCATTCATCTGCCCATGGGCAAAGGCAACATTTGCATCGGGAACCAGCTTTGCAACGGTATTAGCAATCTCATCAATACCATTCACACGATTATAGACATAATAAACCTGACCTTCCCTTGCTAATTCTCTGGTGATGGCCTCTCGTATTATCTCTTCATTATGTTCCAGCACATAGGTTTGAATAGGAAGACGATCCACCGGTGGCTCGTCAAGTACACTCATATCACGAATTCCCACCAGGCTCATATGCAAAGTTCTAGGAATAGGTGTTGCTGTAAGTGTGAGAACATCTACGTCCTTCTTTAACAGCTTCATCTTTTCTTTATGTCCTACCCCAAAACGTTGTTCTTCGTCTATGATCAACAATCCAAGATTCTTAAACTTCACATCTTGTGACAATACTCTATGAGTTCCAACGATGATATCCAGGCTGCCTTTTTTAATTCTTTCTATTGTCTTCTTTTGTTCTGCCGCACTTCGAAAACGTGATAACACATCAATACTTACCGGGAAATCCATCATTCGTTGAACCATTGTGTTGTAATGCTGTTGTGCCAAGATGGTTGTAGGCACAAGAATAACTACCTGTTTACCATCGGAAACAGCTTTAAAGGCAGCACGAATTGCAATCTCTGTTTTACCGTAACCCACGTCACCGCAGATTAGACGATCCATAATACGTTTGCTTTCCATATCCCTTTTGGTAGCCTCAATTGCATTTAACTGATCCTCTGTCTCCTCATAGGGAAAGGCTTCTTCAAACTCCTTCTGCCATACGGTATCCGGGCCAAACTGGAAGCCTATCTTCTCCTGTCTTTGGGCATAGAGTGCCACCAAATCCTTTGCCACCTCACGCACTGCACCTTTGACTTTTGATTTGGTATTCTTCCACTCTATGGAGTTTAGCTTATTCAGCTTCGGCTTTCTACCTTCAGAACCAGAATATTTTTGTATCACATCAAGGCCTGTTGCAAGAATATACAACACGCCTCCACCGCCATACTCAATCTTTATATAATCCTTTGTTACCTTATCAACTTCTATTTTCTCAATGCCTTTATAGATACCAAGACCATGATTTTCATGAACAATATAATCACCAGGTGCCAGATCAGTAAAGCTATGAATTTTATTTCCCTCATAGGAGGTTTTCTTTCGCTTCTTCTTTTTCTCTGAACCAAAGATATCGCTTTCTGAGATTACCACCAATTTAATTAATGGATATTCAAAGCCTCTTCTAAGGTTCCCATATGCCACCATAATCTCTCCTGGCTGGAGCACTCGGTCCATATCCTCTGAATAGAAAGCGCTAAGATTATATTCTCTAAGATCATCACTTAAACGCATCGCCCTGGATCTGGAACCAGATAGCAGGATTACTCGATATTTGTTCTTCTTCCAACGCTCTAAATCTTTTACTAAAACTTCAAAGTTCTTGTGATAAGAAGCTACTGTCTGAACTGTAAAGTCGTATTTCCTCTTGGGGGTATAGAAATTATTCTTAACCTCCATGGTACTGATAAGAATGGAATTCTTATTTGCCAGAAAACCCATTGCTTCCTTATAGCTGAAGATTACATCAATCTGTCCCGGAAGAATATATCCCTTCTCGATACGACCAATCATACCTTCTCGAAACTCAGTTTCAACCGCTTCTCCCTTTTCCACAAGCCGACCCGGCTCATCTAGAAAGAACAAAGTCTCTTCTTGATTAAAATACTGAAAAAAGCTAACGGTCTGTTCATAAAAATAATTAATATAGCTTTCCATCGCTACCGATCCCTGGTAAGCTTCCAAATTCTCTTTGAACTCGCCAATAATCTGATGAATTCTTGCTGCTTCCTCGGTTTTAAACTGGTCTCTTAGGCCTTTATAATACTTCTTTTCCTCATCCTCCAGCTTTTGAATTCCAGCTTTTCTTCTTTTATCATCCAAAATAATTTCTGTAGCTGGATATATGGTTAGGCCCTCCACCTGTTCAATGGAACGTTGACTGCTAATATCAAAGGTACGAATAGAATCTATTTCATCGCCCCATAATTCGATTCGATAAGGAACCTCTTCGGTTAGCGGGAAAATATCAATGATGCCTCCCCTTACAGCAAAATCACCTGGGGACTCCACCTGTGCCTGTCTTTCATACCCAAGATGGATTAAAGCAGCACTGAATTCCTGTAATTTAATCACTGACTCCGCAGTAATCTTAATGACTCTTTCCTTTATCATCTGCAATGGAAGGATACGATCCATACCACCTTCCAGTGAAACAATGATTGTCGCGTCTTTTTTTTCAATAATCTTACGAAGAACTTTCAGACGTTCTCTGACAATAGCATTCCCGTGAATATCTGCACTATAGAATATAATGTCCTTTGAAGGATATAGAAAAACTTCTTTATCATACAATCTATAATCCTCATAGATTTCCTTGGCCTTTAAATCGTTATAAGTAACAATTACCTTATATTTAAATCCTTCACTTAAGCCATGGATTAAATGACATTTTTGGGAATCAATACAGCCGGTAACTTGTACCGGCAGGGTTCTCGTTATAATGTTCTCCCTGATATCATTAAATTCTTTTAATTCCATCAAGGGTGCGCTGAAGGTTTTCAAAATGACATCCTCCTATTTGAAAACTATTATTTTTTTCTATTATATTGATTCATTGCAGCATCAATCCCTGCCGTGATGATCATTTTACAGGCATCGGAAGTATCTTTCAATGCCTCTCGTATCGTTGGTTGTTCTGCTACGTGAAATCTTGACAGAACATAATCTGCAAGATCCCAATCCTTGGGTTTATCGCCAACCCCCACCTTAATTCTTGGGAATTCATCTGTACCAAGGTGACTGATAATACTTTTAATTCCATTGTGTCCGCCAGCGCTTCCCTTCTTACGAATTCGTAGCTGTCCAACTTCCAAACTGATATCATCATAAATAATGATAATTTCACTGGGTGTAACCTTATAAAAATCCATTAACTCACGAACACTCTCTCCACTTAAGTTCATATAAGTAATGGGCTGAGCAAGCACCACTTTTTCTCCTTCTATAGAACCTTTTCCGCAGATTGCCTTATGTTTTTTCGTATCCAGCGAAATACGATAATCATCGGAGACTTTGGTAATTGCATCCCACCCAATATTATGCCTTGTAGCCTGATATTTATCAGTTGGATTTCCTAAACCTACTATAATGTACATAATGAAACCTTTCTTCATGACTCAAACTTACTAAAATATTAATTTATTTAACTAGAGGAAGCAGACGCAGCAGCAACCGCTGCAGAGGCTGCTGCAATGGCTGCCATCTGTTGTGCGATCATAATTACTGTAACATTATTTGATAATGTCATTTTAACTGCATTCTGCTTTGCGTCTTCTAGATATTCTATACATAAAAGTGCAATTGCAAACATGACTCTCTCGTCCCTTGAAATAGACCAAGAGCCAAATCCTTTTTTATACTTTAAATACTCATAGAATTCAGCAATCTCATCTGCCAACTGATTACAGTCCATCTCAAACAAAGCAGCTATGCCTAGGAAGGACCTCTCAATTCCACTTCCTATTTTACATTTTCTAACCTTTAAAGCTTGGTTTAAATCTACAACTCTTTTACATTTTATATTACTACCCTCTTCACTTATTGTGAGTACCTGTGCTAAGGCTTGGAGTGAATTGGAACTTACAAAATCCTTCTTTAGAATTCTATAACAAGCTTCTACTTCGTTAACTACATCTTTAGTTGGTTTTTCCTGCATAGCAAGAAGAGCTGCAAAACCATAATCATCTGAGGAGGTTAGAATTTTATGCTCTTTTTTCATGGCTTTATAGATGTCTTTTGTAGCCGTTACAATTCTCGTATAATCATATGGCTCTGCTTGTATTGCAATTGAGGTTGCTGCTAACACAAGATAGGGGGAGGGATGTAATCCTTCCTGCTTTAATGCTTCATATACTTTTAGGGTATTTAAAAAATCCTTCTCTGGTTGGTCTTGTAGTGATAGGATTACCGAGGTGGTAAAGTTGGTTATATCTTTAAATTGTGAAAAGATACCGGTGTTTTCCTTAATTATCGTGCGGCCACGATTAATTGCATCAACATTCACCTTTCTCCCATTCAATGTGTAATACAAAGCACCGAATCTAAGATTGTTGGAGCTATGCCATTTTAATTCCTTTGCCAGATCCTGATAATTCTCTGCAATTAAATTGCATTTCACACGCAAGGTTTCTTTCATAAATACACCCTACCTTCATTAATTTTAACTGTTTTATTATAATCCTTGGGAGACTTGATGTAAACTGATAATTGAAATATAAAAGGACAAAAAAAGCAGCCCTGACGCTGCCGTTTTTGCACTCTTCTCTTAGTTTTTACGCTTGTATTTCTTCTGATTCTAAAGCCGCAATTTCGTACTTTTCAAGGATAATTTTTTGAATCTTATCTCTTGTGTCCGAATTGATAGGATGAGCAATATCACGATATTCACCGTCTCCAGCTTTTCTGCTAGGCATAGCAATAAATAAACCCTTATCGCCTTCAATAACCTTGATATCATGAACTACGAACTCGTTATCAAGTGTGATTGAAACAACTGCCTTCATTTTGCCTTCCTTACTCACCTTACGTACGCGTACGTCGGTAATTTGCATGGAATGATCCCCCTTCTGTCCATATTATCGTTCGTTTTTGATCAGCACTAAACTGATTCAAATTACAAGTTACAAGTTACCCCACTGAATAATACCTTCAGTTCCCTTACTATTTATTCTTTGTTTTTAGATAGCGCCATTATAACATATTTATTACAAAATGTGAATAATATTTACGAAAAAATAACAAATTTTTGCAGATTTCCTGCCATTTTCTATTAATTTTATTTTCTTTTTGGCAAGTAGCTTACTTTATTTCGTTAATTCCTTATGTTTTGGGGTACACATACTTTATATTCTGAATATAATGGCTATGAATTCTTACTGTCAATTATCGTATCTTTATGCACGATTCTGATGGCTTAAGGATTTTAATCTTGTAATTAATGTTGTAATTTAAGTAAAATGGGTTATAATATCAGTTAGTTATTTGATGAAGATGCTTAACCGGCATCATGGAGGTTGAATA
>JAFACO010000180.1 GCA_023425485.1 Bacillota bacterium | reverse complement strand
CAAGAGTAACCTCTAACGTTTTCTCAACATATTCACCATTTTCTTTGACCTGAACAGTAATATTGATTGTCTGTCCAGCCTTCTTATAACCAAGAATATCCTTTAACTCATCTATGGTTTTAATTGTAACTCCATCAATACCTGTGATAATATCACTTTGCTTTAGCCCTGCTTGTTCCGCAGGTGAATCCCCAACTACCTCATTAACATAAACTCCAATTGGCATGCCAAAACGTTCTGCAATTGCATCTGTAACATTCTGTGCTGACGTGACATTAATGCCTAAAAAGCCTTGCTCATCCGCAGCAACCAATTGACGGTCTATCAATTCATTAATCATTGGTATGGCACCGGTAATCGGAATCGCATATCCCATTCCTTCTACACTTTCTTCACCGGAATCCATAATCTTAGCAGAATTAATACCAATGATTTCGCCATTTATATTTATTAAAGCACCACCACTATTACCTGGATTAATTGCGGCATCTGTTTGTATTAAGTTTAAAGTGAGATCTTCAATTGTTACTTCCCTATTCAATGCACTGACATAACCTACAGTTACAGACTGCCCATATCCTAATGCATTACCAATTGCAATTACCATGTCACCTGCTTCCAAGGTATCAGAATCACCTAAGGTTGCAACCTTAATTGAATTAATGGTTTCTTCTGAAAGGTTACTTAAATCTACGCTCAAAACTGCTAAATCAGCATTTGCATCAGTTCCTTTGATTTCAGCTCTCGCAGTTGATTTATCCTCGAATACAATTTCAACGGTATCAGCTCCATCTACAACATGATTATTGGTAACAATCAGCATATCTGATCCATTATTTCCAACGATAATACCGGAACCACTTCCCTCAGTCTGCTCTGTATAACCTCTTCCAAAGAAATCATAGCTTGTAACATTAGCTGTTGAATTAATTGCTACAATAGAGGGCATTACCTTTTCAACGACATCGGATACATCAGACACCATTTTTCCAGAGGATAAATCTGCAGTGACTACCTCACCGTCTATTGTACCCTGCTGTGTTACTTCTGTTACTTTAAGATTATCTTCTTTCACTTCTTCAGTATCTGGTCTTGTAAGGGCATAATATCCTTCAAAGGAAGCTGCTGCCACCAAGCCAAATACCATCGCTCCTGCTGTTAATTTTATTAGACCAAAAATCTTTCTTTTCTTTTTTGGCTTTTTCTCATTTAAATTTTCTTCCGCGTTAACTACGGTATCTTCCTTATGTTCAAATTCATTGTACATATTAATCCTCCATTCTTACTAAAAACTACTTTCCTTTTTTATTTGAAATACAGGTAAAGGATTAGTAATTAATAAATCAGTAAACTATTAATGTTAGGTAATCAAAGTCAATACTTGTATTTCATCAGGTATGACCTGTTATCTGCTTTTGATAAAATCAGTTTATCAAATAATTATGTTTACTTTGTGTACAATTATTTAAAAATATGTGTAATAATAACCCTTTTTTATCGTACTGGAATATAGCACCCAAGTATTTTCATTTCCAACGCTTCTTCTTTGATACTTAGTAATGCATTTTTCACCGCTGCTGAATTAAGGCCTCCTTCAATATCAACAAAAAATCGATAAGCAAAAGCTTTACCTGCGATTGGACGGGATTCAATTTTTGTAAGGTTAATATTATTATAGATAAAATGTGAAAGCATATGATAAAGTGATCCGCTTTTATGTGGAAGTTCAAAACAAATGCTGGTTCGCTCTGAACCTTTTTGATAATACTTTTGCTTTGTAATTATGATAAATCTGGTGGTATTATGATCCTCGTTATGAATATCTCCTTGAAGCAGCTTTAAACCAAGAACTTCTCCAGCCCTTTTACTTGCTATTGCAGCTTGGGTAACATCCTTACCTTCCAGAACAAGTCTTGCACTACCAGCTGTACTAATACCATCAATTAAGTTAAACTCCTGATGTTGTCCTAGAAATTCAGAACATTGAAGTAACCCTTGCTTGTGTGAATATACTTTTTTAATATCAGATAGCTTAGCTTCTGGTAATCCCCAAAGATTATGTTCTATTTTTACTAATTGCTCACCAATGATGAAATTATCGTATTCCGCAAGAAGATCAAAGATATCTGATAAAGTACCTGTTGAGGAATTCTCTATTGGAAGTACACCATATTCTGCTCTTCCGTCTTTAATTGCCTGCATAACCTCTCCAAAAGTATCCAGAGCCACACCCTTGACTCCAGAAGAAAAGTAATTCATCATTGCCTGTTCGGTATAGGACCCTCTTTCACCGTAAAAAGCCACTACAGTATTCTCATTTGTAACCAATTTTTCAATTTCCACAGGACCAAGGTTTTCTAGATTATCCAACAAGGTATATTGAAGTCTTCTGCTTAAAGACATAATCTGTTTAAATAAATCAGATATTGCTTTTTTATTAAATTCGTCTTCTGTTAATCCTGACAAAGTTGCTAATTTTTCTTCCTCTCTTGCTAAATCAAAAATTGGCTTGCCCACCGCTTTCTTATATTCAGCAATATCTATTGCAAGCTGCATGCGCTGCTCGAATAATTCAACAATTTTACGATCTACTTCATCAATGTTTTTTCGGCTCTCCTGTATATCTATCATTTCAATAACCATGCCTTTCCAGCTTCCTGCAATGATTCACCCACAGGGCTTTTCTTTTCGTAACCTTTGACTAATTATACTAAATACCGTTTTTACTTGCAATATAATTCCCAATATAGGTAGTTCAATTCTATCCTGCTCCTGTTAACCTTACCCTACAAACGTATTATTGCATAATTTATTATGTCGATATATAATAGACCCATATTCAGGAATACAGATTTATTATAGCCGAGGGGCTTTTTATATAACAGGAAATTCAAAGGAATTTCCTGTTATAAATATAATTTTGGAGGAATCCTTCATGTTTAAAATGATTGCTAAAATACTAGTTGCTCTGACTTTAATCACTATAATAGCCGTCACAAGCCTTTATTTCAATAACCGAGACCGCACTTATTATAATAAAGATACTGAAATTGGTAATACGACCGCAAATATTTATAATGGTGGCTTATTCTGTGAAAAAGACGGACAAATCTACTTTAGCAATCCATATGATAATGGTAAACTTTATGTAATGTCCGATAATTTAACCAACATTCGCAAACTATATGATAAAAAAACTGTTTACATTAACGCGGATTCCAATTATATCTACTATGTTTTAGCTAATAATATAAAAGAAAATAACAAGAAAGGCACCTTACCATTCTCAAACTCTGGTGTTTATCGAATTAAGCAGAATGGAACTGATCTTAAAGCTTTTACGGGTAACCCAAGCGCCTATCTACTTTTACAAGGTAATTATATCTACTCCCAGCAATATAGAATTGACCAAGGCCTTGCTCTATACAGGTATAAAATAGATGGAACCGAGGAAATGAAGCTTCAAAACAAGGTTGCTTTTGCAACTTCTGTATCTGATAATACTCTTTTTTTCACCGGAACCACCAATGATCGCAAACTATATTCTCAGGATTTGGAAAAATATAAAACTCAGGTAATATCAGAGGGTTCTTATCTCTACCCTATCTTTGTAGAGGACAAACTTTATTATATTGATACCACCAAGAACAATAACATCTATATAAGTAATAGGGAAGATTTTAAACCTTCCCTACTTGTTAAACATAATTGTACCGCTTATAACATAAGCAATTCTGGTAAGTATCTCTACTATTTGGTATCAGACCAAAAAGGAAAAGGTATCTATCGTATGAATTTAGATACAGGGAAGGAGAAGCTTCTTAAAAAAGGTTCCTTCAAACAGATTAATATTACTGAAAATTATGTGTTTTTTAATGAGCACGATAATACAAATACCTATTTCTTAGTGGCTGATGGTGGTACTGTAATTAACACTTTTGATTCCCTATTTGCTACAGAGTAATTGTTCCCTAACCTCTCCCAAATAAGAAAGAGAACCAAAGGCAAGGATAACATCGTCTTTTTTAGCATTTTGATAAGCTAATTCAACCGCATTTTTAACATTCTCAGCATCAAAAACTAAACCATTACAATATTTCTTAGCCTCTATCGCAAGTTGTGTAGAGGCTAATCCTCTAATATTCTTTGGTGTAATTGTATAAATTATATCAGCAAGAGAAGCCGTCTGATTTAATATACTGTGATAATCCTTATCTGCTAATACCCCCAGAATAAAAATAAGTCTTCTATCTTTAAAATAACGTTCCATTGTATTCTTTAACTGAAGAGCAGCATCAGCATTATGAGCACCATCAATAACGAAGAAGGGGTCTTTTCTTAATATTTCAAAACGCCCACTCCAGTGAGCTTCCAGTAATCCTGTCTTAATTGCTTCCTGCGTTATAAATATACCAAGCTTGCGTAACTGTAATACAGTCTGAATAGCCAATGCAGCATTACTTACCTGATATTCCCCTAACATGTGAATGGCATATTCCTCTTGCTGATACTCAAAGGCCGTTCTTTCTGATAAATAATTTACCTTGTCTATTTCTAATGGAGAAGTTAGAACCAGCTCTGCTCCTTTTTCCCTACAGGTCTCCTCTAGTACCTTAAGAATTTCCTGATGGGTATTTCCAGTTACTACAGATACTCCACTTTTGATAATTCCAGCCTTTTCTTTTGCTATCTTATCCAAAGTATCTCCCAGGAATTCCATATGATCAAGACTAATGGAGGTGATTACACAACATAATGGTTTCGCAAATACATTTGTTGCATCCAGTCTCCCACCAAAACCAACTTCTATAATTGCAAAATCTACCTGTTCCTGATAAAGATATAGAATTGCCATTACTGTTTCAATCTCGAAAGTTGTTGGATGCTTTAGTCCTTCCAGCAACATTTGATCGCAAATAGGCTTAATCCGTTCGATTGCCGCACTAACTCCGTCTTCACTCATTAGTACTGTTGTCAATCCAGTCATTGTTTTAGTGGTTATTTGCACTCTCTCTAGGTAATTAAAAACTGCTGGAGATATGTATCTCCCAACTTTATACCCCTGTGCAGCAAGCATTGAAGCGATAAAAGCTGTGGTTGAACCTTTTCCGTTCGTACCTGCAACATGTATTACTTTAAGTTTATCCTGTGGATTATCTAATCTTCTAAGTAGTTCCATAATTGCCGTCAACCCAAGTTCATTGCCATACATAACAGAAGCATCAATATAATCTCTGGCATCTTTATAAGTCATCATAATTCAACTCACTTTCGTACCTATTTATTTCTCATTTACTACCTGAAAAATAAAGAATTTTAAATAATAGGATTCATCTGCAGCCCAAAGGATTGGATGATCAGGAGCCTGCGTTCTATACTCTACTTGGCGAATTCTCTTTTTTACATTCTTGGCTGCTTGTCCAATTGTCTCGGTAAACAGTTCCGGCGTCATAAAATGTGAACAGGAGCAGGTAGCAAGATACCCTCCGTCCTTAACAAGCTTCATTGCTCTAAGATTGATTTCACGATAGCCTTTAATTGCATTTTTCACAGAGTTTTTTGATTTCGTAAAGGCAGGAGGATCTAGTATTACGACATCAAATAACTCACCATTTTTTTCATATTCAGGAAGTAAATCAAATACATCGGCTGCAATAAAACGCACTGTATTTGACAAACCATTTAATGCTGCATTCTCGGTAGCTTGTACAACTCCAAGTTCAGAGGCATCCACACCAATAACCTCACTTGCTCCACAAATTCCAGCATTGAGTGCAAAGGAACCAGTATGGGTGAAGCAATCCAGTACCCTTGCACCCTTACATAGCTTTCCAATTGCTGCGCGATTATATTTCTGATCCAAGAAGAAACCTGTCTTTTGACCTTCTGCAACATCGACCAGATACTTAACTCTATTCTCAATAATTTCAACCTTGGTATCAAAAGGCTCTCCAAGGAATCCTTTCACACGCTCCATACCTTCATTGGTACGAACCTTAGCATCACTACGTTCGTATACACCGCGAATGGATATGCCGTCCTCCTTCAGTAATTCCTTTAAAATATCAAGGATAGTTTCTTTCATACGGTCTATCCCCAAAGCCAGGGATTGGACCACCAGGATATCAGAAAATTTATCAACCACGAGTCCGGGAAGGAAATCCGCCTCACCAAAAATAATTCTACAACTTTGGGTATCCACAGTTGTTTTTCTATAATCCCAAGCTGTCTTAACCCTCATTTTTAGAAACTCCTGATTAATTTCCTGACCTTTCTTTCTACTCATGATTCTAACTGTTATTTTCGATTTTGTATTAATAAATCCACAACCTAGATAAAAATCATCAAAGTCATGCACATTTACAAGGTCACCATCCACAAAATCCCCAACAATCTGATCAATCTCATTGTCGAAAATCCATAATCCACCACTTTTTAAGGATCTTCCTTCACCTTTTTTTAACTTAACAATTGCTTGTCCCATCACTAACCTCCTTAAAGAAAGCTTAAGCAGTTTTTCTATACCTGTCATAGAATTATACCACTTAAGCTTATTTTCTATTTTTTATCTTGCAATTTACCAAAAATGAATACTTTACTAAAAATATAATTTAAAACTATAACGATTACTGCCAAAGAAGCTTTTACCATAAGTCTATGAAGCCCTAATTTCTCTACAAAGTAATACATTCCTGACTGCTCAATGCCTAAAGTGATTAGTCTGGCAGCGAAGAATTTTGCTATATTTAGAAGTTCCTCAAGTATACCTGAACTCTTGGCACGAAATACACTTATTTTGTTAACAATATAGGCAAAGGTAACAGCAATCACCCAAGCCCAGGCATTGGCTGTAAGATTAGGAAGTCCGATTTGATACAGACTTTCATAACTGATAAAATTAACAGCAGTCGTCAACCCACCTGCAATCATATAAGTAATCGTTTCTCTATTAATGAGCTTGTCCAAAATCCGTTTAACTAAGCTCTTTTTCTCATCCAGAATCATACAAATCTCCTGTAAATAATTAATGTAAGACACTCTGACTATTCTATCACATTATTTTAAATCAAACAATCCTCTTCTAGGTAAAATAAATTATGTACCATTTCGTATATAATTAATTGCATGAGTGTAAAGAATTGTAACAGTTTAGCCATAAGCTCGATTTGACTTTGCTACATCTCGCTTTGGCAGAACGCCCTGCAAGCTTTCTAACATATTGTATTAAAAACTTGCATGTCTAAACTGTAATATTAAATTGTAATTTGCAGGGTTATCGTGTAAAATAATATATCAAAGTGCAAAAATCAGGGACATAAGTCCCTTAATAAGGAGTTTTATAGAAATGAGTATATTAAATGTTACAAATTTAAGTCACGGCTTTGGTGATCGTGCAATTTTTAAAGATGTATCTTTTCGACTTCTTAAAGGTGAACACATCGGCTTAATTGGTGCCAATGGTGAAGGAAAATCCACCTTTATGAATATTGTAACAAATAGACTAATGCCCGATGAAGGCAAGGTAGAATGGTCAAAACATGTCCGTGCTGGATACCTCGATCAGCATGCAGTGTTAGAGAAGGGTATGACTCTAAGGACAGTATTGCAGTCAGCCTTTGCTCATTTATTTGAAATGGAAGAACGAATGAACTATCTTTGCGATAAAATGGGTGAAGCTGAAGGCGACGAACTGGAAGAAATGATTGAGGAACTTGGTGTAATTCAGGATCTTCTCACCGTACACGATTTCTACATTATTGATAGCAAGATTGAAGAAATTGCCCGTGCTCTTGGCTTGGATGAGTTAGGACTCGAGACAGATGTTGACGAACTAAGCGGTGGACAAAGAACGAAACTACTCCTTGGTAAACTGTTACTTGAAAAACCTGACATTCTGCTGCTAGATGAGCCTACCAATTACCTTGATGTTTCACATATTGAATGGTTAAAACGTTATTTGAATGATTACGAAAATGCTTTTATCCTTATCTCACACGATATTCCTTTCCTGAATAGCGTTATTAATATTATCTATCATATGGAAAATCAAGAATTAAATCGTTATGTTGGAGATTATGATAAGTTCCTGGAAGTTCATGAGATGAAGAAGACTCAATTAGAGGCTGCTTATAAGCGTCAGCAAAAAGAAATTGAAGACCTGGAAGACTTCGTGGCACGTAATAAAGCTAGAGTTTCTACCAGAAATATGGCAATGTCAAGGCAGAAGAAATTAGATAAAATGGATGTAATTGAGCTTGCAAAGGACAAGCCAAAGCCAGAGTTCAACTTTAAAGAGGCTCGCGCTGCAGGCAGATATATCTTCCAAACAGAGGACTTTGTGATTGGTTATGATTCACCTCTTTCCACTCCGCTCACACTTTCCATGGAACGTGGTGATAAAATAGCCCTTTATGGTGCCAATGGAATTGGAAAAACAACTTTACTTAAGAGTATTCTTGGTTTAATCCCTTCTCTTAGCGGTAAGGTGACCTTAGGTGATTACCTTAGCATTGGCTATTTTGAACAGGAAATGGCTCCAGGTAACACAACGACTTGCCTGGAAGAAATCTGGAAGGAGTTTCCCGGCTTTACACAGTACGAAGTACGATCCGCACTTGCGAAATGTGGTTTGACAACAAAGCACATTGAAAGTCAGGTTAGAGTACTAAGTGGTGGCGAGCAAGCAAAGGTTCGGTTATGTAAATTAATTAATCGTGAATCAAATATTCTGCTGTTGGACGAGCCCACCAACCACTTAGATGTGGATGCCAAAGATGAATTAAAACGCGCTTTAAAAGCATATAAAGGAAGTATCCTTTTAATCTGTCATGAGCCAGACTTTTATGAAGGTTTGGCAACTAAGGTATGGGATTGTTCCAAATGGAGTACAAAAAAATAAATACAGGCAAGTGAAATGACTTATCGTAGTACTTGCCATAAACAAGATGAAACGACAAGTTGTTTCACTTGTCGTGAATAAAAGCTGAAGACAAATATTGCTACCAAACCGCAATATTCATCTTCAGCTTTTTTATCAAGTTTTTTTCACAAATTCAGTTTTACATTTCGGACAGGTAATACATATCTTACCCTTTCCTCTAGGCACTCGGATGGTTTGTTTACAGTGATTGCATTGATAGTATTTATGTGTTTTTGTACCAAAAAACAGATTTTTCAAGTTAATCACGGACTTCTTAAAACTGTTTATAACTGTACAATATAGAACATTTTCTCTTTCTCTTTTTGTTATATTTTTTGAAAAGATTCGAAATAACGCATAAGCAATCGGCAAATAAGAACCATATACCAGAATTGGATTTCTACCAAAGGAACCAAGAACTGAAAGTAATAATGCAATTACAATAAGTGCTCTTGTAAATTGATCTAATCCATATCGCCCATACATAAATTTACGTATACCATTCATAAAACCATTCATCCTAATTCCTCCAAGGTAATTAATAATCCGATAACTCCAAATATATTGACTAATCAGTATAATTAATATATATACCGATTATATAAAAATATCATACTATAATTCCATTGCTTTTCCCATTAAAATTCTATTAATTTTATCTTAATCAGTCCGAACTATATCTTTAATTACATACATTTCAAATAAAAACGTAAAAACCTTTGTAAGTAATAAAAATATCTTATTACCTCCAAAGGCTCTTATCTATGACGATTAATAATCACATTATTTATAATTTATAACGCACGAGTAGATTGTCCAATGACTAGCTCAGCAGAAAAAGTTTTACTTTCCCTATTCAGATTACCCTCTATTAGTTCAAATAGAATTCTTATCGTCTCTTCTGCCATCTCTTCTACTGGTTGACGAATGGTGGTAATTGACGGGTGGTAATAAAAAGTTATTTCCATACCATCAAATCCAGCAACGGAATAATCTTCCGGAATTCTCTTTCCTGATTCAAAGATTGCCTTACAGGCTCCTACCGCTGTACTGTCTGAAATCGCAAATATTGCTGTACAATCAACCTCAGATGTAATAAGTTCCTTTGTCACTTCATAGCCATATTGCATGGAAAAGGTCTCTAAATAATCATCTTTTAGGTATCTGATTAACTCTTGTTCGCAGTTAAGACCATTATCCTTTAGCGCATTCATATAACCCTCTAATCGAAGTTTACCGATGCTTTCTTCCATTGGCGGTGCAGATATCGTCGCTATTCTCTTATGTCCAAGCTTGCAAAGATAATCCACCATCTTATAGCTCTCTCTTGCATCATCTACCGTAACGAAGGAATAACATTGCTTATCAATTTTTTCAGAAACACCACCTGTGCTTAGGACAAAGGGAACCGTTAATTGCTTTAATTTATCTTCAGACTGCGAAAAGAAACCTCCGAGAAAAACAATTCCCTTTAAGCGTTTTTCCTTTTCAAGTAAAAGTGCTACTTCTATCTCATCCTCATGCTCTTCGACTCTATGCAATAGAAAAGAATATTTCTTTTTTTCAATACCATTTTCAAATACCTTCAGCATGTTATTGAAAAATGGATTACTGATACCTTTAATTAATACAGCAATTGTATTAGACTCCGAGCGTTTTAGATTCCTTGCACTGTTATTGGGAATATAATTATGCTCTTTAATTGCTTGCATTATCAGCTGCTTCGTTTCGTCATTAATATCCGGATGATTATTAATCGCTCTGGACACTGTGCTGACACCTACTCCACATATTCTGGCGATATCTTTAATTGTAGTGGATTCCATAAGTACTCTTCCTTTGCATTTGACATGATATAGCATTATACCAATTCTAACAAAAAAATGCAATCAGGACTACTGTAGACTCAAATTAACCCTTCACTGCACCTGCCACTACACCTTCAATAATATACTTCTGGCAAGTCAAATAAAATAAAACTATGGGTACAATTGCTAATACCAGCATTGCCATCATCGCGCCCATATCGATGGAACCATAACCGCCCTTGAGGTATTGAATTGCAATTGGAATTGTCTTATATTCGGTTCCAATTAATAAATATGGCAGTAAATAATCATTCCAAATCCACATGGTATTTAAAATACCTACTGTTATGGAAATTGGTTTTAACACGGGCATTACTACTCGAAAGAAGGTAGAAATCGGATTACAGCCATCAATCATTGCTGCTTCCTCCAGTTCAATCGGTATCGATTTTACAAATCCACTGAATAAGAATACGGATAAGCCAGCACCAAAGCCTAAATATACAATAATAATACCAAGTGGATTATCTAGATGAAGCATATTTGCTACTTTCGTCATTGTAAACATTACCATTTGAAAAGGTACAATCATTGAGAAGGCAAAGATATAATATAAGGTTTGATTAAATCTACTTTTTACTCTGGTTATATACCAGGCGGTCATTGAGGTGAAAAAGACAATGACAGCTACCGAACAAATAGTTATAAAGAAGGACCAGCCTGCTGCCTGAATGAATTTTGTCTTATCAATTCCACTGACATAATTGTCAAGTTGGACAAAGGTTTCTTTATCCGGAAGTTTAAATGGCACTTTGCTGATGAAAAACTTCCCCTTAAAGGAGTTTATAAGTACGATGAATACTGGTGATAAAAAGAGCAAGGATAATAAACTAATAATAAGAAAGAGTATTGTATCGATTATTTTCTTTTTTGCCATTAGTTTTCCACCTCCTTGGTTCTGGTTATTCTAAGCTGGACAAATGCAACAACTGCAACGATTAAAAAGAATATAACTGCTTTCGCCTGCCCAACCCCTTCACTTCCAATAGAAGCATAAAAGGTATTAAAGATATCCAGTGCTAACATAGCGGTTTTCTTGGATGGAGCACCTGCAGTCAGTGCAAGGTTCTGATCGAAAAGCTTAAAGGAATTTGACATAGTAAGGAAAAAACAAATAGTGATGGAAGGCATTACTAATGGTATTGTTACACTTCTTAACGTATGCAGAACACCTGCACCATCAATTTTTGCAGCCTCTATTACATCCTTTGGAATATTTTGAATACCAGCTATGTAAATTACCATCATATAACCAATCATTTGCCAGTTCATGAGCACAATCAATCCCCAAAAGCCGAAGGTCGGAGAATAAGTGAGTGTTACTCCATAATTATATAAGATACCATTAATAATTAACTGCCATATATAACCTAAAACAATGCCACCTATTAAATTAGGCATGAAAAATACCGTTCGAAATAGATTGGTTCCCTTTATCTTTCTTGTCAAGAGTAGTGCAAGCAGGAAGGCAAACACATTAATGGTCAAGACGGCGGTTACTGCAAATTTCACAGTAAACCATAAAGCATTTAGAAATTCTTTATTTGCAAATACGGCTTTATAATTCTTAATACCAACCCAACGTGCATCAATAACCGTAGTAAATTCTGTAAAGGACAGTACAATACCAAGAAGAAAAGGTATGATAAATGCAACGGTAAATGCAATTAAGGTTGGCAATATAAATATAGGGAAATATCTTTTATTGTGTCTTAACATATATTATCAACTCCATATCATGTGACATTACACATTAGCAAGGGAAATACCTGTGAATAGTGTGATACCGAGATTGAGGAATGTTTCAAAATAAAAGATGTATTTTGAAACATTCCTCGACCCCTTAGTTTACCATATTCTTATGTATCACAGTTACACATATATCATAAATGTTTTTATCTACGTTATTCGTAGCTAAAGTAAGTGATACTTAAGTTGCTATTATTTTATTTTGCTCTTTCTGATTTCCAGGAATCTTTTACAATTGTCACAACTTCTTCCCAGGTCTTACCATTCTGCACATACTCAAGCAGTGCATCACCAAAATAGTTCTTGAACTCTTCGCTCGGGAATGCTGCGAACGTCCAGCCTACGGAAGAGATACCATCCTTCTCCATCCATGTCAACACTTCTCTTGCTAATGGATCGGTAGGCTTTTCATCATCACTAAAGGTAGTGAAAGGAGCGATAAAACCTAACTTGTTGGTAACATAATCCTTACCTGTATCACTGGAGAATAACCAGGTAATAAAATCAATGGATGCTTTCTGTTTAGCTTCGGATACCTTGCTGTTGATTGCAAAATAGTTCTCTGTACCAACACACAAACCTTGAGATTCTTCTCCTGCGATCCCAGTGTAAATAGGTAAGAATTTGATATCTTCAGACTGAACCACATTACCTTCTACGCCACTAATCTGTGACCAAGCCCAGTTACCATTCTGTACCATAGCAACCTGACCGAGTGCAAATTCAGCCATTGAATCGTTTACTGTCTTGCTGCCTAAAAGACCTTTTGCAGATGCAGAGTTGTTGGTATATAAATCAAAAATGTTTTTAAAGTTTTCTGCGTATTTGAATTCGATTTCATTTGCAGCAAGACCTGCGAGAACTGTGCTGTCAAATGCAGTGTTATCTTTAAATTCATAGAACAGCGGCATATTAGCCAAATGTGTCTGCCATCTCCACTGTTCACCAGCACTTAAGGAAGTGGAAGCAAAAACACCTTCAATGCCAAGTGCATCTAAGTGGGCAGTCATATCTTCTGTCACTGCCTTTAATGCTACAAAGTTATTAACCTCTGCCATAGAAGTATAGGTGGTTGCCTTATCTGCTAAAGCAAAATATTTATCCATAATAGCGTTATTATAAATGATACCATATCCCTCAACTACGTAAGGTATACCATAAACACCGTCACCGGATTTAACTGCAAGACTCTGATCGGATAAAGCAGCAAATAAATCAGTTCCGCTTAAATCTGCGCAATAATCTTTCCATGCTTCATAACCTACAGGTCCATTAATCTGGAAAATAGTCGGAGGATCTGATTTTGCAACTTCTGACTTTAAGGTCTGCTCATAGGTACCACTCGCTGCTGTAACTACCTTAACCTTGATACCAGTTTCAGCTTCGTAATCAGCTGCGATAGCTTCGTAAACCTCTGCGATTTCAGGCTTGAAATTTAAATAATAAATTTCATCTACTGCTTCCTCTTTATCACTAACTTCTGGTTCTTTGGTGTCCCCCGTTGTAGTATCCGTATTCTTGCTTCCCTCATCTGAAACCTTTCCCTCTTCCTTGTTACCACAACCTGCTAATGATCCCATTATCATAACAAGTGCTAGGAGGATTGCTACTACTTTACTAAATTTTTTCATGACTTCCTCTCCTTCTCTTATGAAACAACTTTTTAAGTTATTTCAATTTTATTTATTTTGGCAACGTTATCGGTAACGATTTCGGTAACGTTTCCATAAAATTATATTACCATATTTTTTCAAAAGTGCAATAGGTTTTTATATAATTTACACAAAATATTTTTTATAACAAAAATAATCAGGTCAATATGACGAAAAATAATATTTCGTAAACATGGTAACCTTCTACATTAAATACGAAAGATGTGTATTGCTTCATTTAGTTCTTTTGCGTTTTCACTCATTTCATTGGAAGCATTATCAAGAGTCACCACTGATTTTGCTTGCTCGTATACCGTCTCTTCAATTGTATTAGAGTTTGCTAACGTTTGTTCTGCAATTGCAGAGATATTCTCCACTGCCATTAAAGTTCCTTCTCTTGCAATCTCCATATTCTTCATATTGTTGCCTATTACAGATAGATTAGCAATTAATCTTTCTATTCCTGCATTCATATTACCAAATGCGTCAATGGATTGGCTAACTGCATCATTTTGCATATTAACTACATTCTGCGCTTCCTTTGCTGATATAACCGTATCTGCTGTTTGCTGCATAATTTTATCGATTACCTCTTTAATTTCATTTGAAGCTGTCATTGATTTGTAGGCAAGTTTCCTAATTTCAATTGCTACAACCGCAAAACCTTTACCGACATCTCCTGCCCTAGCTGCTTCAATAGATGCATTGAGTGATAACAGATTTGTTTGATCAGCTATATCATTAATTACCTGAATAATATCAGCGATGGATTTCGTCTTTTCTTCCAACGCTTCAATGTTATTCACCACATATCTGGTTATATCATTGGTTGCCTCTGATTGCTTTGTAAGTAATCCCATAGTCTGAATTCCATTCGAAACCATTTGTTTCATATCCTCTGTCAGACCTTCTATTTCAGTTAGATTCGAATATACCATACTAATTTTCTTTGATAATTCATCCATCTGTGTAAGAGAGTTCTGTGAATCTTCTGCTTGCCCTTCAATACCTTTCCCAATTTCATCTACTGCTTTTGTAATATTGGAATTAGAAAGTGCAATTGATTTAGATGCTTCCATTACATTGGCTGCTGATACAGATACCAGACCACTCACGTGAGACATTTTCTGAATTAGAGATCTCATATTATTGAGCATGTCCATAATATTGCTTGCTAAGATGGCAAACTCGTCTTTTCTCTTTACACTTACATGAACTGTTAAGTCTCCTTCCGATACTTGCAGAAGTTTCTTATTAATATTTTTAAGTGACTGACCTATGCCTTTTGATATCATTATACCTATGGTAACTGCAAGAACACTTGCGAGTAATACAACTATAATTGTAGTTGTTCTAATTTCTCCGGCTTGCTGCATAAAACTTGACTTGGGAATTAATGCACAGATGGTCAACCCTGTGTCTCCCAGTTTGCTATACATGAATAAATGCTGTTCCGATTTATATTCAAC
>JAFACO010000356.1 GCA_023425485.1 Bacillota bacterium | reverse complement strand
GTGTTGACACAACCGTGGCGGGATTATATGAAATAACATATAGCGTGCGAGATGCAGCCGGAAATCGTACCGAAGTAACAAGAAGTATATATGTAGAGGCAGAAGTGCCTATTACCAATGTATCACTTAATGGTTCCTATGTAATGTATGTTAATGTGAATGAGGGATTTGTTGATCCTGGTGTTACCTTAGTAGTTGATGGAGTAGACTTAACTTCACAAATTATTGTAAACGGTAGCGTAGATACAACTCAGCCAGGTCAATATCAAATTGTCTATGAGAATTCTCATTTATTTGATGGAGATTTCTATGACCTAAAAAGAATAGTAGTAATAATAGAGCCAGGTGTTCCTTTAGCTCCAATTTTAGCGATTGAAAATGGATGGCTTGGAATTATAGTAGAGGTTGGAACAGAAATATGGATGCCTCAAGTATATGCTTATGATGAAGTTGAAGGAGATATTTCAAGTAGAATTGAAACCAGTGGAGATATAGTAGATTTTAATACAGTTGGGATCTATGAAATAATTTATACAGTTACAGACAAAGATGGTTTAGTAAGTACCATTACTTTTACTGTCGAGGTAGTGGAAGATTTTGAATAAAAATAGGTTGTAAATTAATAATATTAAATAAAGGCTGAAGCCATTAAAAGTGGTTCAGCCTTTATTTGATATGCTAGTTCTAAACGCTAATTCATCAAGTGTTCATTCTTTAACATGCTTTAACAGAAATCTTAGTTGTTTTAAAACTTTTTATTTGTTTTTATAGACATATGAGGTATAATCTTTTGTAGCAATTATTTTGTGGAATTCAAAATATCATAGTGAATGGCTGTAAATGACTATAATTCGAGTTTTACCATAGAAATGAGGATACAGTATGGAAATGATTAAGGTAAAGGATCTATCATTTGAATATATAAGACGTGATGAAGAAGGTAATGTTGAAGCAATTCATAAAGCAATAGATAATGTAAGTCTAGACGTTAAGAAAGGCGACTTTATTGCAGTTCTTGGTGCCAACGGTTCCGGTAAGTCCACCTTAGCGAAACATATTAATGCAATTCTATATCCAACTGCTGGTAGTGTTTGGGTGAATGGCATGAATACCATGGAGGATAAAAATCTTTGGGACATTCGTCAAAAAGCTGGAATGGTATTTCAAAATCCAGATAACCAAATCATAGCAACGGTAGTTGAAGAGGATGTAGGTTTTGGGCCTGAGAATTTAGGAATACCAACACAGGAGATTTGGAAAAGAGTGGAAGACAGTCTGAAGGCTGTTGGAATGTTAGAATTTAGACATATGTCTCCTAACAAACTTTCTGGAGGTCAGAAGCAGCGAGTTGCTATCGCTGGTATTATGGCAATGAAACCAGAATGTATTATATTGGATGAACCTACAGCAATGCTCGATCCTAATGGTCGTAAAGAGGTTATTGCAACCGTAAGAGAACTTAATGAGAAAGAAAATGTTACGGTTATTCTTATCACTCATCACATGGATGAGGTAATATATGCAGATAAAGTTTTTGTAATGGAAACAGGGCATGTAGTAATGGAAGGTACACCTCGAGAAATTTTTTCACGTGTAGAAGAAATTAAAAAATATCGTCTTGATGTCCCACAAGTAACAGAGCTTGCTTATGAACTTAAGAAATCAGGGTTAAACATTCCTAAGGGGATTTTGACTGTAGAAGAGCTTATAGATGCAATCGGCACTCTAAAATAATAAATCCTAAGATAAGTAGGTGAGATAATTGCAAATAATTTTTGATAAAGTTAATTATGAATACAGTACTGGGACTGCTTTTGCCAGACATGCAATTAAAGATGTCAGCTTTCAGATAGCAAAGGGTGAATTTATTGGCCTAATTGGACATACCGGATCCGGTAAATCAACACTAATTCAGCATATGAATGGTCTGATAAAGGCAACAAGTGGTCAAATATATTTTAATGGAGAAGATATTTACGATCCAAAATATAATTTAAGACAATTGCGAAGTAAGGTTGGTCTTGTTTTTCAATATCCAGAACATCAGTTATTTGAGACCACAGTTTTTAAGGATGTTATCTTTGGACCGACAAATCTTGGGTTAGATAAAGTAGAGTGTGAACTAAGGTCTTATGAAGCATTGAAAATGGTTGGTATTGGTGATGACTTGTTAGATGCATCTCCTTTCGAATTGTCAGGTGGACAGAAGCGAAGGGTTGCTATTGCTGGTGTATTGGCTATGAGACCAGAAGTATTAATACTGGATGAACCAACTGCTGGACTTGATCCAAAAGGCCGTGATGATATTCTTGATCAGATTACGAAGCTTCATAAGGAAAGTAATATAACAATTATCCTGGTTACCCATAGCATGGAGGATGTTGCTAACTATGCAGACCGCCTTTTTGTTATGAATCACGGAGAACTTGTTATGCAACATCCCATCAGTGAGGTTTTTTCACAATATAAGAAGCTTGAGGAGATGCACTTGGCAGCTCCGCAAGTTACTTATGTAATGAATGCCTTAAAAAATAAAGGGTATCGTGTAAATACCAAAGCAACTACAGTAGAAGAAGCTAAGAAGGATATTTTAAGGTTGTTTAGTTAAAGGAAATAGTGTTGATATAATTAATAATTACTGTTTGTCTTTAAGATATTTGTTGGTTTACAATTCTAAATAAGATATTTTTTAAATTTATATAATCGCCATTATGAGCGTTAGTAGGAAGTGAGCAAAGTATGATTAGAGATATTACTATCGGTCAGTATTATCCCGCCGATTCCATCTTGCACCGACTTGATCCAAGAGTGAAATTGATAGGAACCTTTGTATTTATCGTGTCCTTATTTGCATTTAGTTCGGTCTACGGCTACATAGCTGTAGCTTTATTCTTGGCAACTATTATTAAGATTTCAAAAGTACCCTTTGGCTTTATTGTAAAAGGCTTGAAAGCAGTCGTTGTACTTTTATTATTTACAATGTTTTTTAATTTGTTCTTAACTTCACAGGGAAACGAAGTTATCAACTTTTGGATATTTCGAGTAACAGATCAGGGTATTCAGTCCGCGGTATTTATGGCAATTCGTCTTATATTCCTAATTCTTGGCTCCTCGTTAATGACGTTTACAACTACTCCAAATCAATTAACGGATGGGTTGGAGAAGGTTATGAGACCGTTAAACCGAATTAAAGTTCCTGTACATGAGATTGCTATGATGATGTCAATTGCTTTGCGTTTCATTCCAATATTACTTGAAGAGACGGATAAAATAATGAAAGCACAAATGGCAAGAGGTGCTGACTTTGAGTCCGGTGGACTTATGAAAAAAGCTAAAAGCTTGATACCACTTTTAGTGCCACTATTTGTTTCTGCATTTCGCAGGGCAAATGATTTGGCAATGGCAATGGAAGCAAGATGCTATCGAGGTGGAGACGGAAGGACTAAGATGAAACCACTGCGTTATAAGAGCAGGGATTATATATCCTATCTTATGATGGTGCTATACCTTGGTGTATTAATAGGAATTAGCTTTATCCATAATGCAGGTATTATATAATGAAAGCGGAATGAGGTATTGCAAGCGTGCTTGCAAATACCGATTGGAGTAACAAGCTCCTGAACAGTTTTTTGTTCAGGAGATAATGAAAGCGGAATGAGGTATTGCAAGTGTGCTTGCAGATACCGATTGGAGCAACAAGCTCCTGAATAGCTTTTGTTCAGGATATAATTATAATTTAAGGGGTGTCATAAGTAGGATTTAACGAATAAAATACTTATGATACCTTATTTATAATCAGAGTGTAAAAAGCCAATATACTCTATCAAAGATGAATAAGCCCACATCTATATTCATCTGGACTTGACATACCATCACTGAATTGCCTATAAAGAAGACAATTAGATGCTGGTCTGCATCATCTGGATATTGATACAATCATATTCATACTTTTCAGTCTAATAGACCTTTTTGCATTATAAACAATCTATATTTTGATAAAAATAAGGTATGTTATAAAACATACGGATGAATGGAAACGAACATGAAACGAATAAAATTAATAATTGCATATGATGGAACGGCGTATTGCGGCTGGCAACTTCAACCTGGTATGCCAACAATAGAAGCCGAACTAAATAAAGCGTTATCCTCCTTATTAGGCGAAGAGATTGTTGTGATTGGAGCGAGCAGGACGGATTCTGGAGTGCATGCCCTTGGAAATGTTGCAGTTTTTGACACAAAAAGTGCAATGCCAGCAGAGAAAGTTTGTCTTGCAGTTAATCAAAGATTGCCAGAGGATATCCGGGTTCAAAGTTCCAGTGAGGTTTCTTGTGATTTTCATCCAAGAAAAACAGTCAGTGAAAAGACCTATGAGTATTGTATCTATAATAACAGGATAGGGCTGCCAACCAAGAGGCTATACAGTACCCATATTTATTATGGGTTAGATGTGTCATTAATGCAGGAGGCAGCCAATTATCTGCTTGGTGAGCATGACTTTAAAAGCTTTTGCTCTGTAAAAACACAGGTGCTTGATACGGTTCGTACCATACATCAACTGACTGTAACTAGAACTGTGGATAACATTACGATTTCTGTAACTGGTGGTGGATTTCTTTACAACATGGTTCGTATTATTGCAGGCACGCTGATAGAGGTGGGCAGAGGAGCTTATCCACCCGAGAAAGTAAGAGATATATTAGAGGGATGTGACAGGAGCCTGGCAGGACCCACAGCCCTGGCGCAGGGGTTAACGCTGATAAAGATAGAATATATGGAAGAAGGTAGAAAAGACACAAAGGAAGATGTAATAGATTAGTATCAAATAAAATTAAGAAGAAATGTTAGTTGATACGTAATAAGCTGGATAAGAAGAAGTAAAAAGTTGGTTAAGTAGGTTAAAAGGAGGTGAAGTCTCATGTTTGATTTTACAACGGATTTAAGCTCAATTAATGATACAACGATTGTGGTGCGATTATTATTAGCTATTGTTCTTGGAGGAGTAATTGGCTATGAACGTGGGCGAGCAGGGCGGCCAGCGGGACTTCGAACTCATATCCTGGTTTGTCTTGGTTCTGCATTAGCAATCATGACGAATCAATTCATTGCCCAGGAATTTAAGATTGAAGATCCCACAAGGATTGCGGCACAGGTAATCTCCGGTATAGGTTTTCTTGGCGCGGGTACAATTATTGTAACCGGCAGACACCAGGTAAAAGGACTTACGACTGCGGCAGGTCTTTGGGCGACTGCTTGTATGGGGCTGGCAATCGGTATAGGTTTTTATAAGGCAGCGATATTTTCCTGTCTTTTAATTGCATTTTCCACTATTGTATTGCACCGGTTGGATAATTATATTCTGTCAAAATCGAAGGTTCTTGATATCTATGTGGAATTTGACAAGTCAGCATCTATCTCATCAATATTGGATGCTTTGAAGGCGCACCAGGTACATATTGATTCGATAGAAATGGTGAAACCTTCTTATGATAAGAATGCCTCGGCAGCAGCGATAATGACACTGAAGTTAAGACAGAAAAAGATACGGTTAGAAACCATAACGACCATAGGTTCTTTAGAAGGTGTTGGGTTTGTGGAGGAAATATAAATATAATAGAATACAAAAAGCTCTCGTTACAGAGTGGTTCAAAAGCTGAACTCACTTTGGAACGGGAGCTTTTTTGTATGCAGTTTCAATAAGAATATGTGAAAGATATACAATAAAACATCAAATTAATATAATAATTCGTGAATTTAACATAAATCTTGATTATGTTACAACAGAAATTAAGAGAATAAAGAAAGAATATATTTTAATCTTGTTAATATGATAAAAAATGTGATAAATCAACAGGATTATTCATGTTAAAAATACGTTAGGATTCTCTTGTATGCCTTTAATATACACTGTTTCACGAATATTACAAAAAAAATAGACGAAAAGATAAAACGTATAGTTATCCAAATTTAACAGGAAATTGTTGGAAAATGTCCTACGAATTTATTTGAAAAATACTAATATTGTTGCTAATATAACTATCAAAATATGTTAAAAAATTACAATTGATAAATTGAATAAAGTTACCTATCTGATTACCAACAAGAGATAAGATTGTTACTAGTCGGTCTACGGCCTTCTTAGCGACATAAGATATATTATGAGCTTAATGGTAAAGGAGGGAGGACTTTATGAATTCAATTCTATCAATATTTGTACATTTTTTTACAGAGGATACCATTAAAAATAACATAAATATACCGGTGCTTTTACTTGTATTAGGAATTCTGTTATTAATATTAGGAATTTGTATTTTTGTATCTAAAAAACATATGCTTTATGTCAAGCGCATTGATAAGAATGATGAAATCACTGATCTACTTAAGGGAAATGAGGTTGCATAATGAAACGCGATAACATAGGATTAACAGTTCTACTTACTTTTATTGTAGATATCTTTAGTATGGTTGCATCATTTTTAATTGCTGGTTACAGTCGAGGCGGTATTTTAGAGGATGGTCTTCCACGAGGTATTTACGGAAACTTATTCATTGTCATTTTCTTATCTGTAATTGTGATTGGGCATGGTGACGATCATAATAAGAATATTTTCAAGAGAGGTTATTTCGAAGAACTAGTAAGTTTAATAAAAGACCAAGGAAAATTAGCACTTATCGTATTTGGATATATGTTTATATTTCAGTTAGGCGGTTTCTATTCCAGAGTCTTTCTATTCTTATTCTTCGCACTCTATTCCCTAATGACCTATGTTTTACGAACTTGTATGAAGATTATTTTATTACTGGGCTATAAAACCAGCCAATCCAGTAATAAAGTAATGCTAATTACTGTATCTAGAAATGCATTAAGAACAATACGAAAAATGCGTGGAGAATATGATTGGTCTATACAAGTTAACTCTATTGCGATCTGGGATGAAGATCGGGTGGGGGACACAATTGAAGGAATAAAAGTGGTGGCAAACCGTGACAATCTTTTTGATATGGCTAAGCTTATTGTAGTCGACGAGGTATTTATAAACATACCAAGGTCTGATATGCAGCAGCTTGAAGAGTTAGTATTAGAGTTTGAAAAGATGGGTGTTACCGTACATATAAATTTAGACCTGTTTGATAACCTTATGGTAAAAGAAAAAACAGTAAATGAATACGCAGGTCATCAGGTCATAACATTTTCCTCCGTATTATTTGATGCAAGAAACGCAATAGTAAAACGCCTTATAGATATTCTAGGAGGTCTGGTTGGAACAATACTAACATTAATTCTTACCCTAATCTTAGCTCCGATAATTCTAGTTGAGTCAAGAGGGCCGGTGTTCTTCTCACAAATTAGAGTTGGGAAGAATGGAAGAAAATTTAAAATATACAAGTTTCGTTCCATGTGCAAGGATGCAGAGCAGCGGAAGAAGGCCCTTGAGGATCAAAATGAGGTAAACGGCTTAATGTTTAAGATGACAAATGATCCTAGAGTAACCAAGGTGGGCAAATTCATCCGTAAAACAAGTTTGGATGAGTTCCCACAATTTTTTAATGTCTTAATAGGTGATATGAGCTTGGTAGGTACCCGTCCTCCAACGGAGGATGAGTTTATACAATATGAAGGTAGGCATAAAAAGAGACTTAGTCTTAAGCCGGGGTTAACAGGACTTTGGCAGGTAAGTGGCAGGAGTAATGTCAATGAGTTTGAAGAGGTAATTAAGATGGATATTGAATATATTGATCAGTGGTCCATGTTATTAGATGTTAAGTTGATATTAAAGACAATTATGGTGATGTTTACCGGGAGAGGTTCAAGGTAGAAAGTGGAACGCAAAAAGAAAATATTAAAGGTCATATAGGTAAGAAAAAGAATTTTTAAGGAAAATAACTTAAAAAGTAGGAAGATACTGATATGAGTAAGAAGGGAACCACAAGTAATTCTAATTTATCCGTAGCTATGGTGGGTCATAAGAGGGTGCCAAGCCGTGAAGGTGGGATTGAAATCGTTGTTGAGGAAATAGCCACACGTATGGTTCAGTTGGGGCATAAGGTTACTTGCTATAATAGAAGCAGTCACTATGTGAGTGGTAAAGAGTATGAAACAAAAAAGAATACTTATTATAAAGGTATTCGAATTAAAAATGTCATAACAATTAACCGGAAAGGTCTCGCTGCTGTTACTTCTAGTTTCTTTGCTTGTTTAGCGGCTGCATTTGTTCCATATGATGTTGTTCATATTCATGCAGAAGGACCAGCGGCTTTTTGTTGGATTCCTCGTCTGACTGGAAAGAAAGTGATTGTAACGATTCATGGTCTGGACTGGAAGCGTGAGAAATGGCAGGGAGGTATTGGCTCAAAATATATTCATCTTGGTGAAAAAATGGCTGTAAAATACGCTCATGAAATAATAGTTCTAGGCAAAAGTGTGCAACAGTATTTTAAAGACACATATGAAAGAGAAACAAAGTTTATTCCGAACGGTGTTACTCGGCCAAAGTGCATAACACCAAAGCTGATTAAAGAGAAATTTGGTTTAGACAAGGATTCTTATATTCTTTACCTTGGCCGTATTGTTCCAGAAAAGGGTGAACATTATCTTATTGAAGCGTTCCGAAATGTTAAGACTGATAAAAAGCTTGTGATTGCTGGTGGTGCGTCGGATACTGCCGAATATATGGACAAGCTGAAATTATTGGCTGAAGGAGAAGAACGGATTATCTTTACAGGATTCGTTCATGGACAATTGCTTGAGGAACTTTATAGCAATGCTTATATATATACTCTTCCGAGCGATTTGGAGGGCATGCCAATGAGCTTACTAGAAGGTATGAGTTACGGTAATTGTTGTTTGACCAGTAATATACCAGAATGTGCTGATGTAATTGGATCTCATGGAGCTACATTTAAAATGAGTAATATCAAGGATCTACAAGATAATTTACAGTTTCTTTGTGACAAAGTAAATATAACTCAAGCTTATAAGCAAAAAGCGGCTGATTATATTTGTAATAAATATAACTGGGATATTATTGTTAAAGAGACAATTGAATTATATAGAGAATAATGAAGGCAGGTATTAAATGAAAATTCTACTTGTAAATAAGTTCTTGTTTCCTAAGGGTGGAGCAGAAACATATGTTTTTACTTTAGGGAAAATGCTTGGTGAGTATGGGCATGAGGTACAATATTTTGGGCTTGAGAACAGCAAAAATACCGTTGGGAACGATATCAACTCATATGTTACGGAT
The DNA here is from genome assembly GCA_023425485.1 of Bacillota bacterium. Taxonomy (GTDB): domain Bacteria; phylum Bacillota; class Clostridia; order Lachnospirales; family Lachnospiraceae; genus Mobilitalea. The sequence continues at coordinate 3,182 of JAFACO010000356.1, read as the reverse complement.
ATGGATTTCTCTAAGGGAATACGCAATAATCTCAGTGCGCCTTTTAGGATTATTTATTCAGCTGAAGCTAGAAAAAAAATAAGATTAGTACTAGATAACTTTCAACCAGATGTTGTTCATTTGAATAATATTGAATATCATCTTACGCCATCTATTATTCTAGAAGTAAATCAATGGAGAACAAAAAGAGGTAAGAACTGTAAAATTGTATATACTGCACATGATTATCAGTTGATTTGTCCCAGCCATGGCCTTTTTGATGTAAACAATATTCCATGTGAAAAATGTTTGGATGGAAGATATATTCATTGTTTCAATACAAAATGTTTGAAGAACTCCAGAGCTAAAAGTTTAATAGGAACATTAGATGGATATTTTTGGAAGTTAAATGCTGCTTATTTGTATGTTGATACATATATTTGTTGCAGCATGTTTCTTAAAAGTAAATTGGATACACAATACCGTTTTAGAAATAAAACTATAGCAATTCATAATTTTAAAGATATTCAGCTGATAGAAAGAGTCGAGAAGAAACCGTATGTTCTCGAATTTGGTCATCTTTCGCGGGATAAAGGAACAGATACTTTACTGGAAGTCGCAAAACGTATGCCTGAAACGAAGTTCGTTTTTGTAGGCTATGGATCATCAACAGAAAAAATGCAGAACTTGCTTAATGTTGAATATCTTGGATTTAAGAATGGTAAGGAACTGGATCAAATTATTGCAGAGGCAAGTATTAGCGTATGCCCTTCAGAGTGGTATGAAAATTGTCCGTTTTCTGTTATTGAATCCATTCTGCTTGGGACGCCTGTAGTGGGCTCTAAAATAGGGGGGATACCTGAACTAATTGATGATGGAAAAACCGGCGAATTGTTTGAGGCTGGAAACGCGGATGATCTTGAAAAAGCTATCCATCATGTTTTGTATACACCTGAAATTTTATCTACCTTAACAAAGAATTGCAGAGATGCTAAATATGAAACATCCTCAACCTATTATGAAAAGTTAATGAGAGTTTATGGAAAGGAAAAGAATGATGTTGAATGATTATTATCAGAACATTGGAATGAAAGAATTTTTCGAGCGATATGGCATAGTGAATGCAGTTCGTCGAGGCCTATTTATTGCAACTCCTATCCACTTTGTTCATGACTATGAAGTAAAGAAGGTGCTTTGGCAACATAAGGCATCAAAGAAAATAAAATTTTATTTGAAATATAAAAACACTGAACCAACAGGGTTGCAGTATTCTGATATTCAGGTTGATCAACCTATATGGATTTATTGGAATTCCGGAATAGAAAATGCTCCAACTATTATAAAAAAATGTTATGAATCTGTAGTTCGTTATGGAGGACGAACGGTTATTTTGCTATCAGAGAGCAACATTGAAGAATATCTTAAGTTCCCGGAATATATTACACGGAAAAAAGAAAAGAAGCTTATTCCTCTTGCAGGATATACTGACCTAATGCGTTTCGCTCTGCTTGCGCATTATGGAGGAACTTGGTTTGACGCTACAATTTATCTGACAAATAAAATTCCGGAAGCTATTTTTAATAGTGATTTTTTCGCATTTCGCAATTCTATGGGGTTGCTTACAAATCCAGTTTTGTACCCGGCTTGGTTTACTCATTCAAAAAATAATAATGAAACCATAAATACAATACGAAATATAGCATTTGCATATTGGACAAATGAAAATCATGTAAATGAATATCTACTGCCAAATTTAATTATGACTAAAGTTATACAAGATGATATTGACATTGAAAATCAGATACTATATTTGAATAGTGATTATAGCGAATACTTTGTGAGAGTCTTGGGTGATGAGTATTCTGAAGAAAAATATAATTGGATAAAAAGTCTTACCTGTATTCACAAGTTGACCTATAAACTGGACTCTTCAATTGATCGGCCCGGTACATTTTATAGATACATTATAGAGAATTGAATAAAGTGAGATATATGTTTATAAGCATGATTTGTAATTACTTAGAAATGATTATTCTAAGTTGAAAAGTCTTATTATAAAGTAACAATGGGGAAAATGCGTTATATGAGATGATAGATGGAAAGTTATCGTAAAGAGTTGGATGTTACGGGTTTAAAGACGGAAGGAACAATAAAATGGCAGAGGTAAATTTAGATAGAAAAGTAATTTTAATTACAGGCGTGGCAGGATTCATTGGTTCTAATCTGGCAAAGCGTTTACTGGCGGATACAGATCATATAAAAATTATCGGTATAGACAATATAAATGACTACTATGATGTGAGATTGAAGGAGGCGAGGCTGGCAGAATTGTCTGCCCAGCCCAATTTTACGTTCCTAAAGGGGTCTATTGCGGATAAGCACTTGATACATAATGTTTTCACTGAATATCAGCTAGATATTGTTGTAAATCTAGCTGCGCAAGCGGGTGTGAGATATTCCATTACAAATCCGGACGTTTATATTGAGTCGAATCTGATCGGTTTTTACAACATCCTTGAATCCTGCCGCAATTCTTATCAGAACGGGGCAAAGGGAGTGGAGCATTTGGTGTATGCCTCAAGCTCTTCTGTATATGGTGCTAATATGAAAGTTCCATACAGTACAGAAGACAAAGTAGATAACCCTGTTTCACTCTATGCAGCTACCAAGAAGTCAAATGAGCTGTTGGCACATGCTTATAGCAAACTGTACAATCTCCCAACAACAGGCTTAAGATTTTTTACGGTGTATGGACCAGCTGGACGGCCTGATATGGCTTACTTTGGCTTTACCAATCAGCTTCGGGAGGGAAAGAAGATTCAGATTTTCAACTACGGTAATTGTAAGCGCGATTTTACTTACATTGATGATATCATCGAGGGCGTAGTCAGAGTCATACAGAAAGCACCGGATAAAAAAGCTGGTGAAGATGGGTTGCCTCTTCCACCATATAAAATATATAACATTGGTAATCAGACGCCAGAAAATCTGTTAGACTTTGTGGATATTTTGCAGCAGGAGCTCATCCGCGCAGGGGTATTGCCAGAAAATTACGATTTTGAAGCTCATAAGGAATTGGTTCCAATGCAGCCAGGAGACGTACCTGTTACGTTTGCAGATACGACTGCGCTGGAGCGGGATTTTGGATTCAAACCAAGTACGTCCTTAAGAGAAGGGCTGCGTAAATTTGCTCAATGGTATAA
>JAFACO010000137.1 GCA_023425485.1 Bacillota bacterium | reverse complement strand
TAAGAGTAGAGTGCAGCAGCATCCTTTTACTGATGAATATGGTTATTACGGCGTAATGGGTGTGGATGAGTTCCATATGATGGTCAATAATAACTGCTTTACCAATTATCTTGCAAAGAAATCAATGGAATTTACTTTAGAGGTCATAAATGAAATGATGGTATATGCCAAAGATAAGTTAATGACTATGCTGGAGAGATTGAACTTCGATCAGGAAGAACTTGATAGGATAAAAGATATTTCTGAAAATATGTATCTTCCTAAAGGCGAAAATGGTCTTTATGAACAACATGAAGGCTTTTTTACACTGCCCCATATTAATTTAGATTCTATTCCAGTTACAGATTTTCCGCTTTATCACAACTGGTCCTATGACAGAATCTATCGAACAGACATGATTAAACAACCGGATGTACTTATGATGCTATTTATGTACAGTAGTGATTTTTCAAAAGATATAAAAACAATTAACTATGATTATTATGAACCGAGATGTATTCATGAATCCTCCTTATCACCATCCGTGCATTCCATTATTGCTTCTGAAATTGGTAGATTCAAAGAGGCATATGACTTGTTTGGATTTGCAACTAGGTTGGACTTGGATAATTATAACCGCAACACCTATGAAGGGCTTCATACAACGTCAATTGCTGCTGCCTGGATGAATATTGTATATGGTTTTGGCGGTATGAGATCCGATGGAGATATTATTAGCTTTAGACCTACGATACCCACAGAATGGGAGGCTTATCAATTCTCGATGCTGTATCACAGTGCATTAATTCAGATTAATGTGTCGAAGGAGGATGTGAAATTAGTTGTTGTTGAAGGTCCGAGTGTGGATGTAAATATCTACGATAAGAAATTTATCATTGATGATAAGGGTGTTACAGTTGCAATCCCAGAGGAGTATGCAAGAAATTTACAGTTAGCTTAAAATTATAGGTTAGTTGCGGACTAGATATCAAAAACTCCAAACCTGATCCCGAGGTGTTCATAATTGCTGCAGAAAAATTAGGACTTACTCCAGAAGAGTGTCTGGTAGTGGAAGATTCTAAAGCTGGCATTGTAGCTGCTAAAGCAGCCCATATGTTGTCGCTAGGAGTTGGACCTGAACATAATCAATTAGGTGCGGACTAGGAAGCACTGTCACTACAGAGCCGAATTGATTGGGATGCTTTGTTGGGTACTTAAGAATGGGCTTGCTCACTTTATTGCTTATGGGTTTCCTGCTACCTTATAAGGTAAAATAGTTCTTATTCCTAAACCGTATTTTCACACAGTCCACTTCACTTTAATTAATCGAGTTTTAAAGTACAGTCATTCATAATAATATAATAAAATATACGAGAAGGTCATAGTGTAGTTTATTATATTATTTGCACTATTCGAGGTAAAGTTATGCCGTTAGGTTAAGCGGTAAACCAAACAATGAGGCGAACTATTAAAGAATTGATAGGTATCTCATGTGATTGAGTGGAAATAGCAAGGATTAAGTTAATTATTTAATAGAGAATAGAGAGGTGGTGATGGTAGTAACCAAATTGAATCTGAAATCTGTATACTTTATGGGGAAGGAAGTGTAGATCAGAAGGCAGATTATTGTAAGGGGTGTTAGAGCATTTAAAATTATAGGAGGAAGGTAGATTTATGAACAAAAAAACAAAATTTTATAAGAAAGTAGTTGCTGTTGTCATATGTGTTGCCATACTAGCAAGTAATTCGAATATTAACATCGGTTCTCAAGGGATATCGTTATCGAAAAATAGTTTGGCAGCTGCAGAAGAAATAGATGCTAATACACCTGAAAATATCCAAGGTGGTACAATATTACAAACATTCTGCTGGTCTTTCAATACAATTAAAGCTAATATGGCCAGTATCGCAGCTGCTGGATATACTGCAGTTCAGACATCACCAATTCAGGCATGTTTAGATACAAATCCTACCATGGAGTTAGGGGGTAACGGACATTGGTATTATCATTACCAGCCTACAGATTTCACCATTGGTAATTATCAGCTTGGAACGGAAGAAGAATTTATAGCAATGTGTGATGAAGCTGATGCGTATGGTGTTAAAGTTATCGTAGATGTAGTTCCAAATCATACAACACCTACACAAGCAGAAATATCACAAAATTTAATTGATGCTGCAGGTGGTATTGACAAGTTGTTTCATGCTGAAACAGGTTTGACTAACAGTTCAAACTATTCCAATGTATTAGAGAGCACAAGATACGCAATCGGAAATCTTCCTGATATTGATACAGAAAATGCAGCATATCAGAATTATTTTATCAGTTTTTTGAATCAATGCATCGCTGATGGTGCAGATGGTTTTCGTTATGACTCTGCAAAGCACATTGGATTACCTAATGATGCAAGGCCAGAGGGTGTTGTGAATAATTTCTGGGAGAGAGTCACCACGGAAATAACAAATGCAGATTCTATTTTCAACTACGGTGAAGTATTACAGGGAACCAATGATCGTCAGGCTGAATATGTGGACGCAATTGGTGCAACTACAGCCAGTGCTTATGGTGCAAATATTAGAACAGCACTAAATCAGGGAAAATATTTGGTTTCCAATATCTCTGATTATATGGTAGATGCGTCTGTAAACCCTGATAATTTGGTTACTTGGGTGGAATCCCATGATAATTATTACAATGACGGTACCGGAAGTGTATTTGACAATACGGATGTTATTCTTGGTTGGGCAATTATTACGGCTAGGGCAAACGGTACACCATTGTTCTTTAGCAGACCAGAAGGAAGCAGCTTATCAAATCCTTATGGAACTAATACAATTGGTATTGCAGGTGATGATAACTTTAAGAATGATCAGGTTGTAGCAGTTAATAAGTTTAGAAATGCAATGGTTGGTCAACCGGAGAACTTAGTAAATCCCGAGGGTAATGCACAAGTTCTAATGATTGAAAGAGGAACGAAAGGTGTTGTAATTGTTAACGGCAGCTCCAGTGCTTACGTACTTGATACAACTACCTCTTTGGAAGATGGTACTTATATTAATCGTACTGATGATGATAGTGTATTTACAGTTATTAATGGTAAAATCAGTGGTGTGCTTCCTGCCCGTGCATCCGTTGTTTTGTATGAAGCTGAGGCAACAAACTCCACAACAATCCACTTTTATAACGGAGATAAATGGGATTCAGTTAATACAGATTTCTCTGGTGCAGTTGTTACAAATGATTTGGATGGTTGGTGGACAATAACAGTACCAGCAGATGTAGCGAAAGGATTTAATATTTCTCTGCAAGATGGCGAAGCCAATCATACGGATGAACTTACTGTAAATGATGCTTCAACGCTTTATTATGCAAATAAGACTGCATATGCTTCAAAAGCTGATGCAGAGGCTGCAATAGGCATTGTGAGAACTACCGTAAAATTCTTTAACAGTGGAAGCTGGGATGATGTTAGTGCCTATGCATATATAGATGGTACCGAAGATAAATTATTTGGCGCATGGCCGGGAAAAGCCGCTAAAAGCGAGGGTGATGGCTGGTGGAGTATTGATATTCCTAATGCACCAAGTGAGAATTTGCATGTGATTTTTAATAATCATGGGAATGGAAAAGAATCTAAGAATTTTGTAATTAGTGACTCTGCAAGTGTATATGTAACAAATGAAAATGCGAACAAATATACTTCAAAAACCGAAGCGCTAACAGATATAGAAATGCTTCCTGGAACCACAGTTGTATATTTCTATAATAACAAAGGATGGTCTGAAGTTAGTGCTTATACTTGGGGTACTGTTAATTTTGGTTCATGGCCAGGAAAAGCAGCAACAAATGTTGGTGATGGTTGGTGGAAGATAGCTTTACCGGCTGATCCTTCCATGGATTTAAATCTTATATTTAATAATAATGGCAAGGGTGCTCAAACAGCTAATTTGTTGGTATCAGATATTACAAATCGTTATTTCTCTGCGTTTGATAACAAATCTTATGCTTCAAAAGAAGCATTGTTGGCAGCGAACGCAGTA
>JAFACO010000070.1 GCA_023425485.1 Bacillota bacterium | reverse complement strand
TGATTGTATAACCTATCGGCATAAGCCCATGCTGCAAGATAGTTCCATCTTGCTCCACCTGAGGTCTTGGGATTTGGCGTTATCACTCCGACGTCCTCTCTGACTAAATCATTCCAGTCCAAAATATTCTTCGGATTACCCTTTCGAACCAGAAATACAATGGTTGATGTATAAGGTGAACTATTTCCGGCTAATTCACTCTCCCAGCCTTTCTCAATTAAACCGGCCTTTTCAATGGCTGAAATATCATAAGCCAACGCAAGCGTTACCACATCCGCGTCATTTCCTTCGATTACTGAACGTCCCTGAGAACCGGAGCCGCCGTGGGATTGAATGATTGTTACTTCCTGACCTGTTTTGTCTTTCCAATACTTTTGAAATTCCACATTATAAGCTTCATACAGCTCCCGGGTAGGATCATAGGACACGTTAGTAATTTCAACCGGCTTCTTTGGCTCGGTAACTTCATCTCCGGATGCAGCAGTTTCATTTGAAGCTCCTTTTGTAGGATTGCTTGCTCCCGTTGCATTTGTAGTAGTTTCATTCTTACATGCAGTTAATACTCCTGTAAGTATCGCTAGTATTAATGTTAAGGTGATAATTTTCTTCCCTTTCATATAGTTTCCCGCCTTTTAAAATATTCTTTAAATTTCATTATAGAAACAAACGTGAATCGGAAACCATCTTAACATCGTATCCCATTTTTGATGTGATAGATTAATATGTACTTCTTTTTATAAGATTTGTGCAAATTCTATCACCCCTCCCTCATTCTTTCTTCAGTCTGTTTTTATTACATATTATGTTAGTATGTAAAGTATGTTTCATATTGTAAGGTAAAAAACTCCAATATGCAACAAGTATTTAAGCAATCGTTTGCGTATCCAATTTATTGATAAGAATTATTGTATGCCTGTATATATTCCATCCTTTTTTGACATAAAAATAGGCCTTCCAGGAATTTAATTATCCTAGAAGACCTATGTATAGAACCAACAGAACTTTTTACTTTCTTCTATATGGCCCTTTTATATGTTGTTTACTCTTCGGAAATAAAACTATTCTCCATCGTGATAATACATTGGTGTCTTGAATCATTTTTTCTTATTTCCTCAACTATCTGAGCCAATAGCTTCTGTTCCTGCTCTTTGGTATAAGAATACGGAACTACCAAATCAAAGATTAAGTTAATATGCCGTTCCCCGTTTACCAAACGAAAATCATGGATGCTAGCTTTCTCTTCCAGACCGTGAATGATTTCCAACACCATTTTCTTTTTATCCAGTACCATGGTGTCATTTACTTCAATAGGGTCCATATGAATTACTAAGAAAATATCCAACTTCTCACAGACATCTCTTTCAATTTGATCAATGGTTTCGTGTGCTTGTTCAAAATTAATATTATTGGGAACCTCTGCATGAATGGTCGCCATGCGATGGGTTGGTCCATAGTTGTGAATAATAAGATCATGAGTCCCAACAATTCCTTCATAGCTTTCTACCATCTTTGTAATCTTCTCATAGACATCCCGTGCCACCGCTTGCCCCAGTAAAGGCTCCAAGGTTTCTTTTGCAATATTAAAGCCTGCATACATAACAAATAACGATACTAATAGACCCATATAACCATCAATTTGTAAATTGGTTAATCCGGCTACAATTGCAGATATGATTGTCGCTGATGTTACCACCACATCATTACGAGAATCTGCCGCTGTCGCTAACATTACGGTGGAATTTATTTTTTTGCCTAGTTTACGATTAAACGCTGCTAGCCAAAGTTTGATAATTACCGAAAGAAATAGGATTCCAATTAAGATTGGCTGAAATTCTATTTCCTCCGGATTTAGAATTTTTTTAAAGGAGCTACTTAATAATGTGATACCCACTTGAAGAATAAGAAAAGATACCGCAAGGGCCGCGATATATTCAAACCTTCCATGCCCAAAGGGATGTTCTTTGTCCGCTGGTCTCTCTGCCAGCTTAACACCGATAAAGCTTATGATCGAGGAAGCTGCATCTGATAGGTTATTGAACGCATCAGCCATAACAGAAATACTGTTAATAATCATGCCGATAATCATTTTCACAGCAAACAATACAAGATTGCATAGAATACCCACGATGCTGGACAAAATCCCATAAGAAGTCCGCACTTCTGTCTTCTGTACCTCTTCATTGTTTTTTATAAATAATCTTACCAGCAGCTGCGTCAATTCCTCATATCCTCCTATTCTATCCATACTAAATCACTTAATTACATTCTTTCATAACTATTCAAAACCAAGTTCGAAAACCTGTGGTTTCCCGTACTTATTCAACCCGATTTTCTTACAAAGCTAAGCGATAAATCTCTTCCACATCCTTAGCGTTAAGCTTATAAAAGCTTCCCATGGTATATTCCCCAAGTCCAAGTTTTTCAACCATCTTTGGAATATCCTCTTCTTTTGCTCCAAGCTCTCTAAAATTAATTGGCATGCCAATTGAGGTCAAGAATCTCTTTAGTCTCTCAATACCTGTCTCCTTGCAGTAACCTCTGGATTAACAAAATCCATTGGAACTCCCCATAACCGAACAGCTAATTGTGCAAATCGACTCACATCCTGTTTCATAACATAGGTCATCCATGCCGGGAAAATAACTGCAAGCCCTGCTCCATGAGCCACATCATAGAGTGCAGACAATTCATGTTCAATACCGTGACTGGACCAATCCTGATCACGTCCTACACCCACTATATCATTATGCGCCACCATGCCTGCCCACATAATATTTGCTCTGGCATCATAGTTATTGGGATCAGCAATTGCTCTTGGAACCTCTTTAATCATGGTCTGTAAAATACCCTCACAAAGTCTATCTGTAATCTCAACTTCTTTTGTTGGGGTAAAATAACGTTCAAATACATGTGCCATAATATCTGTTGCCCCTGCAGCTGTCTGATAAGCAGGCAAAGTTTGTGTTAACTCTGGATTAAGGATGGAGAACACCGGTCTTAATGCCTCGCCGCCAGCGCCTCTCTTTAGCATTCCTTCTTCTTTGGTGATTACTGTGTTTTCTGAACCTTCGCTGCCTGCTGCCGCGATGGTCAATACAGTTCCTACCTTTAATGCCTTATCAGCTGGTTTCCCTTCAAAGAAATCCCAGAAATCTCCGTCATATACTGCACCTGCTGCAATTGCTTTGGCTGAATCAATTGCACTTCCGCCACCAACTGCTAATACAAAATTAATACTCTCCTTCTTACATAATTCAATACCTTCATAAACAAGTCCGCTTCTTGGATTAGGCAATACACCGCCCAATAAGACATATTCAATTCCTTCTTGCTCCAAAGATGCCTTAACTCTATCCAGTAATCCTGATCGTACCACAGAACCACTTCCATAATGAATCAGTACTTTGGTACCTCCAAAACGTTTAACATAATGTCCTGCTTCTCTTTCTGTGTCCTTACCAAATACAAAATAGGTTGGGCTGTAAAATGTAAAGTTATTCATATGCAATCTCCTTCTTCTCTATTAATTATAAATATCAAACAATATTGCCTTAATCAAAATCCAATTCTATTGTCTACTAATTTCCTCAAAAAATTAATAAAAAATCTTAGTCCCTATGTAGTAATCCAGAATATAATAATCCAGTCAAGCTTTTTTATAGTATAATTCTAATCACAATCATTACAATGCTAAACCCTACATATAACAGAACACCGGTATTTAGTAAATAACTGCTTCCTTTAATAATTGGCATCGATTTTACTAATCTTATATTTCGTATATTTAAAATAAACAAAACAGAACCTGCCACAATCGCACCTAATACCCAGATAGCCATCAATCCACCTGCTAATAACCCACCTTTTAAAACCAACGGAGCAACCGCAGAACCAATGAAATTAATCATCATATGAAGCAGAATAGAGTACCGTAAGGTATTCGTTCTTATGGTTACATAAGCAAAGATAAATCCCAGTACGGTTGCATAGAAAAATTGCGAAATATTAAAGTGAAACAATCCAAAAGCTACCCCTGTTAAAACAATTGCCGGAATATCTCCAAATCTGCGAAGCTTAGATAGTAAGAATCCTCGAAATATGAACTCTTCCACAACAGGAGCAATACCTGCCACATAAATCAATGTAAAATAAAAATTACTGCCACTAATTGCTTCCATAACAGGATTTACTAATTGTTCACCCTTTATCGCTGCTATAATAAAAGTTATAATTACACTTAAGTAATTCGTTATATACATTGCTGCTGTACATACAAAAAATATTGCAATAAAAGTTTTAGGCTTTAACTTAACAATTTCCCCTTTAGGTGAATCTGGTATACGTTGTATGAAGTATACAAATATAGGAAATCCAATGAAAACTATTCCGACTAAAGTTGAAACCCAGATATACCAATCTGTTTTCGCTAGCTCTGGCACAAATCTCTGTACAAGAATCTCTTTTACCTCATTAAAAAAAATAATAACAATTGCCATAATAAATAAGGAAAGTCCTGCATGGCTGATTATTTTCTTTGGATTAATCTCCGTCTGCACTGCGACTGAATTATTATCTATCTCATTCAATTTATGCTCCTCCTTTTGCCTGCTCCTTTTAATGAAGATGAAAATAGGCATTTGCTTATCTTTCATAACAATGCCCATTTCCATACATTTATTTATTCTAGTCCATATTGTAAAAGACTGATTGCGTCCTCCCATCTTCCCGCAGAGCTTGAGTCCATAACTACACAAACCACTCTTTTACCATCATTTTCTGCTGCTGCAATCAAGCATCTGCCTGCCATCGTACTGGTACCAGTCTTTAGCCCAATTGCTTTCGAATAATATTGTCCGCTGTACTGGGTTATCAACTTATTGGTGTTTATCCAAGTAACATCACGACCACTGATAAAAATATTTCTGGATTTACTCTTCTGACTAATTTCAGTAATAATCTCATTATTAGCTGCTGCAACACCGATTAATCCCATATCGTAAGCTGTGGTGTACTGACCAATCGCATCATAACCATCCGGTGTTTTAAAACAAGAATTTTTAACTCCTAACCCCTCTGCATATTCATTCATTAAGCGGATAAATTCTTCCACTGCCTCTTCCTTTGAGGCGTCCGGTTTCACTAAGGATTTTCTGCCAACATAAGCAGCGACTGCATAGGCAGCATCATTACCAGAAGGCAAAAGCATTCCCTCTAAAAGGTTATGAATTGTCAATACTTCACCTGATATCAAATTAGCTCTGGTTGAATCAGAGGCTATCATGGATAGCTCATCTCCAAGGGTTACCTGTTCGTCTACACTACACATGGACAGTGCTACTAAACAGGTCAGAAGTTTCGCCGTGCTCGCCGGAAATTCCGCTTGTACCGCATTTTTGTAGTATAAAACTTCATTTGTCTCAGCATCAAGTAATATTGCAGCTTCCGCGTCCACATCAATGCCTGGATTACTAATGTCAAGTGC
>JAFACO010000504.1 GCA_023425485.1 Bacillota bacterium | reverse complement strand
GGATAGATAGGCATCGTCAATTAGTTCAGAGATTGCCCTCTGTAAATTAAAATAAGTTGTATACTCCTTCTCGAGGATAAAAGCTGTTAATTGAGCATTGGTTAATGGGAATTTAACTTTGCTAAGGATATAAAGAATCATTAGTTTATATAACATAAAGGTATCAGATTGCATTGTAACCTCCTTATTAAAAGCTATTACGATATTTACGGAATCAGTATAACTATTAAGTTTGACACATATCTAAAAAAGCACATTAGCATGAATAGTAGCTTTTACCTTGATAACTATCTCTCATATTCATTTCATTGTTAAGACGGTTAAGGACCAACTTTTTATTTGCACTCCATAACGGTGCCAGTAATAATTTTTTGGGTCCGTCACCTGTAATGCGATGAATCACAATATCGTCTCTAAGGTGTTCTAGACATAAGAGAACGATATCGATATATTCGTCCAGAGTTAATGGTTCCGCTAGCTCTCCGTTTTCAAATTGTGTTCCAAGATCAGTGTTCTTTAATATGTGAAGTAACTGAAGCTTTATGCCCCAGACGGGTAAGCTGGAGATATATTCCATGGTTCTTAACATATCATGTTTGGTTTCTTTTGGCAAGCCTAGTATAGTATGAACGATAACCTTTATGCCTATGCTGTTAAGTCTATTTACCATTTCGTCAAATATGGGTAAAGAATAGCCTCTTCGTATATACTTGGCACTTTCTTCATGAATCGTTTGTAAACCCAGCTCAATCCAAACAGGCTTAATTTTATTTAAGGATGATAGTAACTCTAAAATCTCGTCCTCCAAACAATCCGGTCTGGTTGCTATGGATAAGATTTGAATATCTGGGTGGTTGATTGCTTCTGTAAAGACAGCAGTTAAATAAGAGACCGGCGCATAGGTATTGGTATATGCTTGAAAGTAAGCGATGTATTTCATGCTTTCATGATTTTTTAGTTTAGAGGCGATAAGCTGTTTCGCTGATTCTATTTGTTCGGTTATAGATAGTTTAGAAGGGGCGGCAAAGTCCCCAGAGCCTCCTTCGCTACAAAAGATGCAGCCTCTTGTGCCTAGAGTACCATCACGATTAGGACAGCTCATCCCGGCATTTAAAGATAACTTATATAATTTTGTTCCATAATACCTTTTTAATTCATAATTTAGGGAATGATATCTCTTATTATCCCACATGTAATAAGCTCTACTTTCTAATGTGTGCCTTTACTGCATTGCTAACGGCTGCACAAACTCTTGGGTCAAAGGGTTGAGGCATAATATTAGTTTCATTTAACTCTTCTGTGTCTACTAAATCAGCAATTGCCAAGGCTGCAGCGAGTTTCATATCATCAGTAATTTGCTTTGCACGACCTTCTAAAGCACCTTTAAAAATACCAGGGAATGCAACTACATTATTCACTTGATTTGGGAAATCTGAACGACCTGTTGCCACAACCTTAGCTCCAGCTGCTTTTGCTAGGTCTGGCATAATTTCAGGAACCGGATTTGCCATTGCAAATATAATGGCATCCTGATTCATTGAGGAAACCATTTCAGCAGTTACGATATTTGGTGCGGAAACACCTACAAAAAGATCAGCACCCTGAAGGGCATCGGCTAAAGTTCCATTTTTATTATCAAGATTAGTTACAGACAACATTTGTTCCTGCATCCAATTTAAACCAACATAACTCTTTGAGATAATCCCGTTACGATCACATAAAGTGATTTGGGTGAAGCCGTAGGTAAGAAGTAATTTAGCAATAGCAATACCAGCAGAGCCTGCACCATTCACTACAACCTTACAGGTTTCTTTTGTTTTATTCGTAACTTTGAGCGCATTGATAGCACCAGCAAGAACAACAATTGCTGTGCCATGCTGATCATCATGAAAGACAGGAATATCTAATAATTTATTTAATCTATCTTCAATTTCAAAGCATCTTGGTGCGGAAATGTCCTCGAGATTAATACCACCAAAGGCAGGAGCTAGTGCGACAATTGTCTGTATGATTTGTTCCGTATCCTGTGTATCAAGACAGATGGGAAAAGCATTAACGCCACCGAATTCCTTGAAAAGAATTGCTTTACCTTCCATAACAGGCATAGCAGCATAGGGACCGATATTACCAAGTCCAAGTACTGCACTTCCATCTGAAATAACTGCAATTGTATTTGCTTTTATTGTATATTGGTAAGCCCTCTCTTTATCCGCTGCGATTTCCCTGCAGGGTTCTGCCACACCGGGGGTGTAAGCGATAGCCAGGTCTTCTTTTGATTTAACGTTACATTTTGAAGTTGTTTCAAGTTTACCACACCATAATTCATGCATATGTAAGGCTTGTTCCCTTTTATCCATTCTTTCCTCCATTTCCCCATAAATCTTTCCAAAGATTTGCTGAGAATGTCCTTTGATTTGTTCTTAGGCAAAGAATTACTACCTATTAAATGCAAAGTAATCATATCACTATAAATTTGGTAAATCAAGATAATCATTTTTCCGCAAAATAATATAGCTAGGAATTATGTTAAGGAATAGCATGTTTTTAAAGAAAATACTTTCTTTTATCCTATAGTTGATGTATAATTAGTTTTAGTCAATTGACATCCTGTCAAGGGAAATGTGAAAAATTTATCTTAGTTATTTCCATCCGTTTGCTTAAGAAGCATGATTAAGGATTATCTCTGGATATATCCATCACTTATAAATTTCTGAATCTATTCTTATTTATCCCGTAAGAGAATCCAATTTAAATTAAAGGAGTAGCAAGAATGAAAAATCAATATGATACAATGACCCTAGCCAATTTGCGTGAGCTGGCAAAGGAAAAGGGAGTGAAGAACATTACTTCTTTCAAGAAAAGCGATCTTATAGAACTTTTAGTTAGAGAGGATTCTGTGGATAAGAAAGAAGAAGCTAAAAATGAAGTAAATGTAGATGCAAAAGTAGAATTAAAAGCAGAAGTAAAACCAGAAATAGAAGCAGAAGCAAAGCCAGAAGCAAGGGAAGAAAAGAAAGATACATCAGCAATGACGAATCAAATGGAAATACAGAAAAGTGTAGTGCCGCAGCAGAAACCAAGGCAAACAGAGCAGATTCCGAGACAATCAATGGGAAGCAGAAACTCTAGACCGGAGCAAACACAAAAGAATGAACAAAGGCCACAGTTAACAAGACCGCAACAAAGTCAACGGGCAGAGCAGGGATTTAGACCGGAGCAATCTGCGAGAATTGATAGTTCTTCTAAAGTGGAACAAGCTCCAAGAGTAGAGCAAACGGTAAGAATAGATCAAAATGAAAGAATGGATCAAGCTGTAAGAGTGGAACAAGTACAAAGGAACGATTTAAATAGAAATGATACACTACCGGTAGATTCCACGCAGTTTGTACCAAGAGAAGATAGAAAGCAATCTACCTCCAATAATGAGATGGATCAGCTAGACAGTGGTGAAACTAAGGTAGGTATCTTAGAGGTATTACCAGATGGGTATGGTTTCATTCGCTGCGATAATTATCTCCCGGGTGAGAATGATGTATATGTATCACCTGCGCAGATTCGACGCTTTAATTTGAAAACTGGTGATATAGTTTCGGGTAATACAAGAGTACGCAATCAAAATGAAAAGTTTAGTGCCCTTTTATATGTGAAGTCAGTCAATGGCTTTCATCCAGCTGAAGCTGGTAAACGTAAGAGATTTGAAGATTTGACACCTGTTTTTCCAAATGAAAGAATACATCTTGAAACCCCAGGTGCAGGGGTATCCATGAGAATGGTGGATCTGATTTCCCCAATTGGTAAGGGACAAAGA
>JAFACO010000489.1 GCA_023425485.1 Bacillota bacterium | reverse complement strand
CTTGCTATTACTTGTTTATTATCTATCATTAGCTGTCACATTCTTTTGCAAGTTACTGCAACATATGAAGCCTGCTTTCAGTATTCGGTCTTAACGCTTTTTATCAGCCTCATGATAGCCTTTATCTCCTACTTTGGTAAAGTGCAAGTCCTACTGGTATATACGGATGCAATGTTAATCATTGCCGCTTTCCATTGGATAATTCCATTGCTTCATTGTTTTTTACGGTATACTGTGGAATACGGTATTCGACTGGAGGGTTTTCTAACCTTTTATAGGAATACCTCCATTTTATTCCTATGTTTTTATTTTGTAATTCTTTTCTATGGAGCATTTGCGACAGATGCCTTCTCCTGGGCATATCCAAAGGTGTTTGATTCCTTCAATCTTTTTCCCTTTGGTATCATATCTGTTCAGATTGAAGATTACTTATATGGCAATATATCACTTGGAGAAATCCTTACCTATCTACTTACCAGAATCCTTCCGTTCGTTCCCTTTGGCTTTTATACTGCTCTATTGCTTAGTGGCAGAAAGCATTTGACACGGTTTTTGGTATTATTAATATTTCCATTAAGTATAGAAATCTTACAGATTATTATCATACCAGCACGTTGTGATATTGATGATATTATCTATGCCCTTATGGGAGGATATCTGGGAGTATTAATTTATTTTCTTGTTAATTTAATCTTTAAGGCTTTTACTGGTAAAAACTTTTCCCTTAATGAAACCCAGCATTATGGATATGGAAATTCTAAGCTTCATTTTTAACGGCTTTGTTCGTTCCAGAAGTCCTGTAATAATCCCCTCATTGTTCCTTGATTTACAATAACATTTGGGAACCATTCCTTAGGGAATAGATTTACATACTGTTTTTGAGAAAAGCGCTCGTCCAATAAAAGAATAGCTCCTCTGTCTTCTTTTGTTCTTATTACACGACCTGCGGACTGAAGAACTTTGTTCATTCCTGAATAAAGATAAGCATAATCAAAGCCTGCTCCATTCCTATTATCAAAATACCCTCGGAATAATTCTCGCTCATTACATACCATAGGTAACCCAGTTCCTACAATAACAGCTCCGATTAGTCGATCATTCTTTAGATCTATACCTTCACTAAAGATTCCCCCCATAACGCAGAAACCAATTCTGCTTTCTGTCGGGTCATCCGTGAATTCTAACAGGAAGGTTTCACGCTCTGATTCAGTCATATTACTGCTTTGAACCACAACTCCTTCTAATTCTTCCTTTGCTAATTCCCATATGGTTAAAAGCATTTGGTAGGAGGGGAAAAACACCATGTAATTTCCCTTTTTTGCATTGACAAAATCCTTAATGTAACCATATATTTTCTGATATTCTCTGTCATTTCTACGGGTATATTTTGTGCTGACATCATTGCCAATCATAATCAAACGATTTTCTTCCTGAAAGGAGGAGGGTGCATAAACAGCATAGTCCTCATCCTTTTTCCCGCCTAATTGCTCCATGTAATAATTAATTGGAAGAAGTGTTGCTGAGAACAGGACTGTACTCCTGCCTCTCTCCATACCGTTTAATAGATTTTTTGATGGGTCCATACATTGAAGTTTTAATCTAAAACGTTCTTCTTCATAATCCGTATAAATCATATATTTATCATCTAACAGCTCGTAGATACTTAAAAAATGTCTGATGTTCATATAAAGGCTAAGCAGCTCGTCTTTTCCCTCTGTTATAAAGCCTTCCTGTAAAAAGGCTTCATAATCAGACATCATACTGATTAAATGTAAGCAAAATCCATCAATTTGCTCCAGTACCTCAAACTCATCACAGTCTCTTTTCATGGCTAAAAGATCCTTGTTGCATAACTCCATCTGTCTGGCTAGATTCGCATTTTTATCCTTTATCAGTCTTTTTGCCTCAAGGAAATCTTCCTTATACAAAATTGCACTGTACATTTCTCTTGCGCGGTCCACTAAATTATGTGCCTCATCTATCAGAAATACATAATCATTCTTTTTTTCATTCATAAAGAACCGTCTTAAATATACATTTGGATCAAATACATAATTGTAATCACAGATGATGGCATCCGCCCATAGAGTAGCATCAAGTCCCATTTCAAAGGGACAGACGCAATGCTTCTCGGCATATTCGTCTATATTATCACGAGTAATCTCGTTTTCATTGGTTAGCAAATCAAATACTGCATCATTGACACGGTCATAGTGACCTTTGGCTCTTGGACAAGCACCAGGATTACAATCCGGTTTTTCAAGTATGCATACCTTATCCTTTGCTGTAATTGTAACCACCTTTAATGGCAGACCGCTTTGATTTAAGATACGAAAGGCTTCCTCTGCCACAGTACGGGTAATTGTCTTTGCCGTCAGATAAAATATCTTCTCCACCAACTCTTCTCCCATTGCCTTCACCGTTGGGAAAACTGTGGAGATGGTCTTACCAACCCCAGTAGGTGCCTCAAGGAATAACTTCTTTTTACGAAGTATCGTTTTATAGACGCCAGTAACTAAATCCTTTTGACCCGTTCGATAGGAAAATGGAAAGTCCATTGCTTTAATCTCTTGGTTACGTCTCTCTGTCCATCTTATCTGCCACGCTGCCCATTTTGCATACTCTGTAACTAGATGATCAAACCATTCTTTTAAATATTTATATTCAAAGGTCTCCTCAAAATAGCGAATTGATTCTGTTTCCAGATTGCAATACGTCATTCGAATGCCAATTTTATTTTCGTCATGTTTGGTCGCATATATATAAGCATAACACATCGCTTGGGCTCTATGTACGCCAATTGGGGCATGAAGATGGGACAATTCCATATACATACCCTTTATTTCATCTATAATAACC
>JAFACO010000487.1 GCA_023425485.1 Bacillota bacterium | reverse complement strand
GAGCACGACCCGGCAGAAACTACTATACAGAATTTGCGCAGTCGCTTCCAAAGGATTGTATTATCCTAACACTTGCCTGCGGTAAATATCGTTTCAACTACTTTGAATTTGGAGAAGTTGCAGGCTTACCAAGACTACTTGATGTGGGTCAATGCAATGATGCTTATTCCGCAGTCAGAGTTGCAATGGCACTTTCGGAAGCTTTCCAGTGTGATATTAATGATCTTCCGCTATCCCTCATCATCTCCTGGTATGAGCAAAAAGCTGTTGCAGTTTTATTAGCACTTCTTTATCTGGATATAAAAAGCATTCACTTAGGACCCACACTTCCTGCCTTTTTAAGTCCTAATGTTCTACAGCTCCTTGTAAATAAGTATAAACTTAAGCATATAACAACTCCAGAAGAAGATTTAAAAGCGATATTCGCAACAGTTTAGCCATACAAGATGAAACGGCAAGTCGTTTCATTTGTCATGAATAAGAGAGTATTATCCACATGCAATGAGAAATCTGCGTAACTAATCCACAAATTACACGTATTTCTCATTACAAGCAGGTAATACTCTCTTGTTCTGCAAGTATCTTGGCACTGAAACTATCGAAACCTAACCACCGATTTATTATCTTTTTCCCATACAAAGAGGTAATTCCAGTCCATGTTTTTCAAGAAGCTCCTGATTTGTTAAAATCTTCTCCGCAGTATCATCCGCAACGATTTGACCTTCTGATAACAGAATTACCCGACTACAGGTTTCCAGAACCATGTCAAGATCATGGGAAGCTATAATCTTAATGTAATCTAACTTGTTTAATGTTTGAATCAGGGTCCTTCTGTTTTTCGGGTCCAAAGCAATGGTTGGTTCGTCCATCAATAAAATCTTTGGCTTCATTGCAAGGATTGTTGCAATGGAAGCCAGTTTCTTTTCACCTCCGGATAACTTATACACCTTATTATCCTTAAGATGTGAGATATTTACTGTCTCTAATGCTTCCTTAACTCTTTCTTCAATTAGCTTCTGGTCAAGGTTATCATTTCTCAGGGCAAAAGCGACATCCTGATACACGCTTGAGGTAAATAATTGATTTTCAGAATCCTGAAATAGATAGCCAAGTCTTGAGCGAACT
Organism: Bacillota bacterium; assembly: GCA_023425485.1. Classification (GTDB taxonomy): domain Bacteria; phylum Bacillota; class Clostridia; order Lachnospirales; family Lachnospiraceae; genus Mobilitalea. Next base: position 7,631 of record JAFACO010000487.1, on the reverse strand, counting down.
TGTGAAAGATTTTTCTTATTCACCAGGATTTGGTCTACCGACACTTCTCCTTCAAAGTTCAGTTCAAGTCCAACAAGAATGCGAAGTAGCGTTGATTTGCCCACACCGTTGGCACCGATTAATCCAATTGACTCCTGGGTATTTGCACGAAAGGAGACATCTTTTACTATATCTCTACCCTTTTCATATCGAAAAGAGATATTATTACACTCTAAATAACTCTGATTCATTCTTATATAATCAACCTTTCTGGCATTTCATGCTTTTGCTACAGTAATTTAAGCCCTACTTTTATACTTAGAACGATTTAAATGACCAATTTTAATAGTCGAAGTCCAATTAAGACTACTAGCCACAGAAGCAGATACCCAACGTCATAACGATCTATTTTCTGTTTATTTCCGTAATAAAACTCACCTTTAAAACCACGTAGCAGCATACTATCATACAAATTCTCTGCTCGAATCAGGCTCCGAAGCAGGAGCTGCCCCAACAACGTCCCCCATACCCGGTATCTAATACCTTTTTCCTTTGGTGCCCGCATGGAATAGGCTTCCATAACTGAATTTGCTTCTTTCATTAACACCATAATATAACGATAAACCAGTAAGATTTGTGTTACCAGGATACTGGGCATCCGTAAAATTCTAAGAGCATAACAAAGCCGTTCAATTCCAGTCGTAGCCATTAATAAGAATGCACCCAGCAAGGTATAGATTCCTTTTAGAATTAAGGTCGTCATAGAAATCATGCCACCTGTAATAACGACACCATTTATATGCAGCATTTCCCTATGATCAAAAACGGGATTAAATACCCCGATAAAACATACCAATGGTAATACATACCTTAACTTCTTAAGCGCACTTTTTAGCGATAAATCTGACAAATAAAACACGATAACTGGATATAGCACCATGGGTAGTAAGCCGATAAGATCATATTTATCAAAAGAAACTACCATAGTGGTATATAAAATTGTAATTATTAATTTTACCAGTGGGTGTAGCTGATGAATCAACGTTTTTTGCTCCGCTAGTTCATCCATTTCCACTATTTCATACATCGCATCACTTATCTTACTCATCGCTCCTGCTGCCTTCCACCAAACGTGTAAATCAGGTAGATTCTTATATTAAGAACCTACCTGCTATTTTTGCTTCTTTATAACCTTGCTACCCTACTCTATCTGGAACTTTCTTTTACAAAGTCTTTTTTCTTAAACAATCTAATTAATGCAAGACAGCCTAAACTTACCACTGCTACAACTCCCGCACCAATAACACCAGAAAAACTTGTTCCAAGGACTGAATCATTATTCTTAAAAGCATAATCCGGAAGTAGTGCTGTCTTTTCTTGTAGCCCCGCTGCACCTTCCATAGCTTCTGCATGTTCACTCTGTGGCTCTAACTCTGCACTTCCGGTCACATTTTCAATGGACCATTCCAGTCCGTCAGGATTGCCAGAAGCTACTAGAGATAATCCTCCACCTATAACCACTACAAGAATGGAGAGGATTGCCAACACCTGCTTAAACCCAAGCTTATTCTCAACCTTACTATCTGTTAATAGCTCAGGTCTTGTACTATGAATAAAGATTACCACCGCACCAGTAATTACACCTTCAACTGCTCCAATTGCTAAATGAATTGGCTGCATAAATAATAGGAACTGTCCAAAGGAAAGCTCGGTTATACCTGAGGCAAGGGTTTGAAGTGTAACACTAAAGGCTCCAAGTTGAAGGCTGACAACACTTGCAATTATGCTGACAAGCATTATTCGTCCCTTATTCATATTCCTCTTCATCAATGGTTTATAAATAAGTGCGTAACCAATAAAACAAGCATAAAACGCCATATTCCATATATTACTTCCTAGTGCAAGGATACCACCATCTGCAAACAAAAGTGCTTGAATGGCAAGGATTGAAATCATAGAAAGAAAACCTGCATAAGGTCCAAGTAATATGGATAATAATAAACCACCGCATAAATGTCCGCTAGAACCGGTTCCCGGTATAGTAAAGTTAATCATCTGTCCTGCAAATACAAAAGCGGACATAACTCCCATGAGCGGATTCTTTTTAATGTCCTGTTCTAATCTAACCTTATTTACTGAAAAAGCTGCTGCCCCCGACGACGCTACATACATGGTGGCTGCTACTGCAGGTGCAATCAATGCGTCTGCCATATGCATAATCTTGTTCCTCCCTACTCCTACATTCTGCTGGTAAATAGCAATATCTCCAATTATTTAGCATTTATCCTGCTATTACCTTTTAAGTCATTTTAATTATAAATGCTTTTTTTATTTATACAAGCCGTAGGGGGGGATACAAAGTTTTATTTAATAAAACGATCTATCGCTATATTTAAGTTCTTAATTGTTTCTGCATCACCGGATTCCACTGCATCCACAATGCAATGCTCAATATGATCCTTTAGAATTACTTTGCCGGTGTTATTAAGCGCTGCAATAACTGCAGATAACTGAATTAACACCTCACTGCAATCCTTTCCTTCCGCAACCATTCGCTTTACAGAGTCCAGGTGGCCGCTCGCCCGGGACAAGCGATCCAATACTGCCTTGGTGCTCTTGTGACTATGTTTATGCCCATGACCGGAATCATGACTGTGTGAGTATTCCTTACCCTCGGTGTCTATATGAGTATGAGTCCCTGATATCTCCTTCATTCGAAATGATCCTTTCTTACTGTATTATAATAACACTTTACTACGTTCTATTTGTTTGTATCTTATAACAAACCTATCATAAATACAATCCTTTTGTTAATGGACAAGTTTTTGTTGATAGCAAAATCAAATAACGTCTGATATAATCGAGTAAAATATTATTTCAATGTATATCAATTTATGTACCATACTCGTTTGTAAAGGAGCTATAAGTATGAGTTTAACTTTTCGTTATGCCAACCGATCGGATACTGCACTAATTCTTCAATTTATAAGGGCTTTAGCTGATTATGAAAAAATGTCAGAGGACGTAATCGCAACAGAGGAGTTATTAAATGAATGGCTATTTGACAAGAAAAATGCAGAGGTTATTTTCGCAATAAAAGATGAAATCGAAGTAGGTTTTGCCTTATTCTTTCATAACTTCTCAACATTCTTAGGAAGATCTGGTCTCTATCTTGAAGACCTGTATATTAAACCAGAGTATAGGGGTTATGGATATGGTAAATCCATTTTAAAAAAACTGGCGCAAATCGCAGTTGAACGTGGTTGTGGTCGACTGGAATGGTCGTGTCTGGACTGGAACCAACCTAGCATTAATTTTTATTTATCACTAGGAGCTGAACCTATGAGTGAATGGACTGGGTACAGACTTGCTGGTAATACCTTAAAAGAAATGGCAGATAAATAGAAGCAGTTGAAAACTATAATTTATTTAAAAGATGAAACAATTCGTTAACTTATATTGAATAATAGGGCAAATAATATCTTCCTAACACCACTCCGATCATAAGTGTTTAAAAAGCTATTATCTGCCCTTTTCTATTTTAATATTTTGAATTAACCCAACATTGCGCGTCTCTTCTTATTCTGCGCTTTATTCAGATACATTTCTTGATCTGCAGTATCAAGCATACGATCCATATCCTCTTTACCAGCGATATAGTCACTGCAGGCCCCCATACTAATTTCAATTTGATAGGGTTTCTTGGATTTAAAGTTATAGATACTGATGTAATGTCTAACTGCTTCAATCATTTCTTCTCCGCGTTCGACTCCCTCCTCTGCAACTCCAGCAAATAAAAATTCATCTCCACCAATACGAGCACAGATATCATTATCTTTGCAACAACTTTGAAAAGCACCAGCCACTACAGAGATAATATTATCTCCCTCTTTGTGTCCAAAGCTATCATTGACATCCTTTAAGTTATCCATATCCGCCATCACAATCGCCAACTTTTTCTTCTGACTGATTACTTCGTGAATTAATTCTGGAAGGTTTTGATTAAATCCGCTACGATTGTAGATACCAGTTAATACATCACGGAACGAAGAACGATATAACTTTCTATGTGCCCTGTTATATTCCAGAGCATTCATTACATTACAACTCCAATTTCTATAAGTAATATCAAAGGCTTGAACCTTGTCCCCATAGGAGAGCACCGAGTATCCAATGGTTCGATCATTAAAATGCATAGGGGTAATATAGTATGCTTTGGGTTTCTCCCTGTCCTTCCACAAATCTGGTATTAAATTCTTGGCTTCAAAGGTAATATTACTATCCAGCACATTTCTGTTCTCACTTGCCATTGCAAGCGTCACTTTAGAGGTGTATCCAGTTCTAATATAGGTATCTTCTTCACTATAATTGTGTACGCTGCCATCCCAATTATGGCACAGGCATAAGTAGTAGTCAGAGTAATCTTTAATCAAATAAAGAAATTTACTGAAATAGGACAGACAGTCTTCCAAACTCGAAACAGCCGTAAGCGTCTCTGTCATATGACTTTCTAAAAGCCTTTTATAATCCTCTGATTTGTGCTTTAAACGATGAATAACACTTCGTTTCATGAACTCCATGTCATTGCAGCCACAGCTTCTACCAATATCAAGTCGACTGGCTTTCATATTGCAGGGCTGGGCAATTACTCCAGTCATTAATCTAGATAATTCACAAACAGCATTTACACCTGTCTGCTTAATTGGAGGTGAATAGGTAGTTATAACCGTACGAGAAAGTGCTGCTTCTTCGGTTGCGTCATAACCCGTAACCGCTATATCTTCCGGTACATGAATTCCATTCCTTTCAAGCTCGTTTACTAAGCCAATTGCCATATAGTCATTAATACATACGACAGCCTCAGGTCTATCTATTTCATTATTAATAATTTTTCTTGCAAAAGCCTCTCCACTACAATAGTAATAATCACCAACATAAGAGATCATACTTTCCTTCACTTGGATATTATGTTTCAGCAGCGAATCCTGAAAGCCTGCTACACGGCTTATTGTTGCCGCAGTATTAGGGTCTGCTGCCAGACAATAGATCTTTGTATACCCATGGCAATCAATTAAATGGTCCGTTATTTGCTCCGAAGCTTTTCTGTCATCGGTATAAATAAAAGGAAAATGTTCTGAATATAAATCTATATATAACACCGGACATTTGCATTTCTTAAGCAGAAGCTGTTCTATCTCGTGCCTAAGATTTGGCATTGCTAAGGTTACCCCAGCAACAAGAATTCCATCAAATAAATCAAAGTTTATTAATTGATAGATATTCTTTTCACCTATCTTATACTCTGGTAAATCTGTATCTCGAATAAAGGTTGAGAAAATGGCTACATCATAATCCAGGGAATAACATTGGGTTATAATTCCCTTCAATAGCTTTTGCTGATAAAGTTCCTCTACTTCAGAGACAATAACTCCAATTAATTTTCTCTTTTTCAGCATACTCACACCTCCCATTCTATACACTCAAACGATTCAATTATACCATTTTTCTACAATTATCTCAATTACAAACCACAATTCTTCCTTATTCTTCCTGATTTGTTTATAATTCTACACATTTCTTGAAGTTTAACTATCTTCAAAGGACATTTGATCGCTAATTACAAATAAATTACTTACTCTAAGCATTGGGCTAAAGCAGCCTTGTTAATTAATTTAAAGCTATTTCCATAGAAATCAATCAGACCCTCGTCCTTCATTCTTGCAAGCTCCCTGCACATAGAGGTTCTTGATACATTAAGATAATCTGAAAGCTCAGTCCGATTTAGCATAATCTGAAACATATTACTGCCTCGTTCATTTGATTCCCCTAAGAGATAGCTGGCAATCTTCTCTCGCATTCCCTTAAAGGTAAGTAGTTCCAGCTTACGATTCAATCTAACATTCCTCTCACCAAGGACCACCATCATGCTCTGTATTAAGCTAATATGAAAATTACAGCTATTTCCGCAAGACTTAATAATTCTTTCATAAGGAATAAATAAAATCTTTCCTGCTTCTTTCATTCGCACGGTTACCGGAGAAATCCTCCGCTCTGTACACACGATACCCTCTGCAAACATATCGGAAGCTCCCAGAAAAGCTACGATGTGTTTGTTGCCGGATAAATTCTCCTTCATAATTTCTATCATTCCCTGCAAAACAATTCCAATTGCGTTTATCTCATCCCCAGCAAAGAATATATATTCATCTGCTTCGAAGCTTTTCACCTTAACATTAAGACAGCCCATCAAGGCTCCCATGTCATTTTCATCAATACGACGAAACAACGGACATTTTTTAAGTATCTCATAATACTGCTCCATAAAGCTCTCCTTTTTTGTAAATATTGTTTTACGAATATTGCTATATTTCTTCCTATGTAAATTTATGTTTTATGCGTTCTTTAATTTCAACAAAGTAGGTAAAACAATGTGTAATAAAAATATTTCAAACCCTTTTCATGTTTGTAGCCGCAGCTACACTTTTCTATTTTTATTTGTATTATACTCATCTTGTTCCCAGAAAGTCAACTGGAAGAAAGACAGTAAAGAAGTTTCTGATAACTGTTCCCTCCATTGATACACAGGTACGTTGGCGAAAATAAGATGAAACGACAAGTTGTTTCACTTGTTATGAATAAAAATGATATGAATAAAGGAGATATTCAAATGGAAAACAAGATGTTTTGTTATCAGTGTCAGGAAGCTGCAGGCTGCACAGGCTGTACACAAATTGGTGTTTGTGGTAAAACACCGGATTTATCCAGAATGCAGGATTTATTAGTCTATGTTACAAAGGGCTTAAGCGCAGTAACTACTGCTCTTAGAAAGCAAGGCGAGGATATCTCTGCTGATGTTAATCACTATGTTACAATTAATATGTTCTCAACTATAACAAATGCAAACTTTGATGATGAAGTTTTCTATACACGCGTTGTAGAGACTCTTTCCATCAAAGATGAATTACTTGCAAAGGTAGATGACAAAGCAAGCTTACCAGAAGCAGCACTTTGGACTGCTTCCTCAAGAGAAGAGTTTGATGCAAAGTCCACTAAGGTTGGTGTTCTTGCAACTGAAAACGAAGATGTAAGAAGCTTAAGAGAGCTTATTATATATGGTATTAAAGGTCTTGCTGCTTACATGAAGCATGCAAACGAATTAAAATATGACAGTGCAGAAGTTAGTGAATTTATGCAGAGAGCACTTGCTGCAACTTTAGATAACAGCCTAGACGCAAATGCTTTAGTAGCACTTACCTTAGAAACCGGTAAATTCGGTGTAGATGGTATGGCTCTTCTGGATGCAGCTAATACCGGTACTTATGGTAATCCTGAAATTACAAAGGTTAATATTGGTGTTAGCACAAAACCTGGCATTCTTATCTCCGGTCATGATTTAAGAGACCTTGAGCAGTTGCTTGAGCAAACACAGGGTACCGGCGTTGATGTATATACTCACTCCGAGATGCTTCCAGCTCACTATTATCCTGCCTTCAAGAAATATGATAACTTTGTAGGTAACTATGGTAATGCATGGTGGAAACAGAAGGAAGAATTCGAAAGCTTCCGTGGACCGATTTTAATGACTACAAACTGCGTGGTTCCTCCTGCCGCTTCTTATAAGAACAGACTGTTTACTACCGGTGCATCCGGAG
>JAFACO010000424.1 GCA_023425485.1 Bacillota bacterium | reverse complement strand
AGTTATTCCTGTCACAAACCTCATATAATACTAGAATTTCTCTGTTTTTAATTTCCTTCATTTTTGCTATAAGACCTATTATTTCTTCTTCGTAAATTGCTTTCTTAGGATGTCCATCTGCAATTTTCTGTTTTTTTTCGGCTATTTTTTCGTTAATTTTATTAATATTTGATATTGTATCTTTGCTAATTGCTTTATGCAAAATTGATTTCACTTCTATAACGCACTTTTCAAGTAATTCTCCTTGTAATTCATCTTGATTGTTCATCCACTCTTTAAGTAAAACATCGCTCTTTGAAATACTTGAATTTGCTTCAAACAAGTAAGTGCTTAAATATTTCTCCTTATATATTGAGAACAGAATGAAAAAATTATAAATAGATTTTTCTATATCCTCATCATGAAGCTTAAAAGAACTTGAATAACATTTAATTTGTGTAAAGTATATCTGTTTTAATGTTACATCTAGTACTTTTATATCATCTTCTGTTTCACAATAAATTTCACTGTTAGCATCATGTAGATAATTATTTAACCATATTTCCAATGTATTGAGATATTGAAAAAGGAAACCTCTATTAGTAGCTATAGCATCTGTAGGCTTCTTTAATATAAGTAATTCATTAAGTTCCAAAAGCTGTGGCACCTCCATTTACATAGACATATTGGCCTCGAAATATGTTGTTCCTATTTTATTAAATCAAAAACATTTTCAATTATACGTAATATCATTAGCGCATCCTTCTGAACAGGATTATCCTCACCTTGTACTCCTAATCTAGACATACACTGGGTTGTCCACCTCGTCAACTGTAATCAAGGCATTCTTCAAGTCATTAAATCTATCTATCATCCAGGAAAACAATTCTTTCTGCTTATTCGGGTTAAATAATTCGCCCTCACGCTTATAAATAATACGCTTTGCCATGCTATTTTGCCGACTGGAATACCAGTCTAGCTTGTCACCAAACGCTGTCTCAATAGCAGCCTTTTTACTTTCCAATCTTGAGAAGGCATCTCCATCGTAAGCATAAATTAGCAATGAAAGATACTTGCTATGTGTTATCGTAAATGAAAGATTAAAATCATGCCCTCCGACTGGAATGTCATACCAACCTTGTGCAAGAGCCTTTCTTGATGCAATTTCATCACTACGGCCTTCCTGATTGCAATACTCCACAAAATTCATCCAGAACTTTAATTGCTGGTCACCCAGGTGTATTGTTTCAGCCTTAGTGCTGATGCTAAAAGTGCTATCCGAGATTTCATCCATTGGCAGTTCCTCTGGCACCTCTCTTCCATCCGTAGCAAAAGTTACATATATCAGTTTATCCATTTGCTCTTTAGTAAGACTAAATTCCCATCGGCTCTCCATAAATTGCAATAGTGCCTTACTACGGCTATATATTCTTCTAGCAGTCCAGTTCTTCTCCTTGGAAACCTCTATCTCAGAATGAGATCCATTTTCATAACCTCTTCTACCGGAAGTCTTGGATATCTTCTTATCTTCGAAACTATCATTCTGCAGGCTTGAGTTCACGCTCTGTGAAAGGGGTAGAAGGTTACCCAAGGTGCCTGCCAATGCCTCGATTTCTTCTTCATTAAACTGACGGAACTGATTTCTCCAATAATATTTTGCCGGAGTCTGCGGAAGGATATGCTCGATTGAAACTTTATCTTTTTCCACCTTCGTAAACATCTCCCAGCTAACCTTGTCGATGTTATTCTTCTTTGCAAGGCTATATTCGTACTCGTACGTAAAGTATTTGATAGAATTCCAATAATAGAAACCTCCACCTTTTGAAAAATGCTTTTCAATCTTTGTTACAAAGTTTGGAACAGCATATTCAATGTTAGCATCAGAGGTGTCATTAATGTCTACAATCAAATCTGTAACTTCCATTTCCTTTAGGTAAATACTTCGAGCAGCACGGTAATATTCGCTGCTGCAGAAGGAGGCATTAAAATAACCAATCCTGAAACAGATAAACAGAAATCTTTCGATTGCCTTAAATACCTGCACACGTTCGTCTGCGGGAATATCTCTGCGGCTGGTAATGACAGTTATTAAAGGTCTGAAATGACCTATGCCAATTCTGTTCAGTCTATCTACCCATTCTTTTTCAGCTGAATTAAGATTTTTACTCTGCATAGGGAAAAAGGTATCATACCAGTATTTTGCCATATCTTTGAGGCTGTTCACATAATCAGCAATTTCATATGGTTCGAGTTTTAACACTTCCACTGTTTCCGACTCTGGATAATCTTCTTCTGATTCGGCATCAACTTCAAAATCCATATCTTCCGACATATCCTGTGTTGTATCATTCAGTACCACAGGCTTCTTTTCAAAGATATTCTTAGCTGAGAACTTATTTAGTAGGAACTTAATGTAATCATCGCCAGTCCTTCTGGAATAAGCGAAATATATAATCCAGTGTGCCCTTAAGAAATCATCATCAGACAATGGAGTGTGTTCATTTCTACCAAGCTGGAAATACACTTCTTTCCAAGCATCATTAATCTGCTTTCGTAGATGTGACTTTTCCACTTCATCAAACTTCTCATCTAAATACAAGGTAGTCAAGTAAATAAGTCTGTTCTTAAGTAATTCCAGGTTGGTAAGTTTCTTCCCACGGTTATTCATTGTTTCAAATGCAATAAAAACATCATAATCATCATCAATCTCATGTATATTGAACATTAATCTCAAGGTCAATTTCATATAAAGATTATTGATGCCGTCTGTACCTTCTTTCTTATAAAGATCATCCAGATTTTCTCTAAAAAAAGACTTAGCGAATTTCAGGTTTTTCGTGTAATATGTCTCGTTAACTGTTCCAGAAAACAGTTCATTAAAAATTTTATAACGAAGGTAATCCGCGCTCGGATTGTCCACCTCGTACCCAAATAAATATGTATTAATCTGATTATTTGGCGGTCTACGTTGACAGATATATTTTACCACCACATCTTTTAATGTGTCATAGCCAAGAACAATCTCATCATCACTCTTACCCTTGTTTTCTTTCAATTCACGGACAAATGATACTATCTCATTCAAAAGAATAATAAATGTTGTCAATCTCTGCTGCCCATCAACAATATGGAAAGCCTTAAACCCTTTATCAATCATCCAAAGGTCACTGCCCCATTCCTTGGTTTCTTTTCTGCCCAAAGTCTTCAAAGATAGCAGACCAGTATAATGATATCTGTCTGACTGAAGATTAATTAAATCATCCCAAAAATCTGCTAGTTGTGACTGTTTCCAAGCATATCCTCTTTGATAATCAGGAATCCTAAAAAGTCTATTTTGAAATAATAATGATAGCGGTTGAAGTTCACTCGCCATTTCACTCACCTCTTTTTGTCAATCTATATTTTTATTACCATACATATACTCCCGATTACCAGT
>JAFACO010000370.1 GCA_023425485.1 Bacillota bacterium | reverse complement strand
CTGGTTTCATCTGAAAATACAATTTGACAAGTGATATCCGTTTAACAGTATTCTACTATATATTACCATTTGTGTAAATAATAGTGACTAAAAAAGCACAGTGACAATTAGTCCACTGTACTTTTTTAAATTAATATTAAATATTCATATCTCTTCTCTGATAAAAATAATAAGTTAGTACTGAAAATCCAGCAATTAGCATTATAGATAGAATAGCAATAACCATGCTCATTTCGTTATTCTTTACAAGCCTTTCCAAGTTGAAATAGTTAAATGGAGAAAAGACATTTAAAGCTTTCAACTCTTCCACTAACTCTGTTACCTTGGATATAACAAAACCGATAAGAAGTATGTTAGTCGCTATAGCCCCTGACTTTTTTGACTTTCTCATAAAAGCTGCTAGCACTGTACCTAAGGATAAGTAAATTAACTGCACGAGGAACATTGATACATGCAGGAGAATAATTTCCCCAGTAATATCTTCACTTGCATTAAATGAGGATACTATGGCAATGGAAGACAGCATGGACACAATATTAATTATTACTACATTTACCAAGGCTGCTAATAATTTAGCAGTAATGATTGCTTTTCTTGAAATGGGCTTTGCAATTAAAAACTCTGTAGTCTTATCTCTCTCTTCTTTTGCAATAATTCCACTTCCTAACAATACCGCATGGATTGCTACAGTAATCTGTATATATGGAAATAGAAATGCATAAAATCCACTTATTTTAGTAACTTCAAAGTTACCCAGTCCCAACAACACCTTCATAGTATGTGGTAATTTGTCAAATACCTCCGTACTAGCCCCACCCGAAGAATAAGCTGTATATTTTCCCATACCGCTTACTACTAATAAAATCATACATACACTCCATATGATTAGGGCTTTACGATTCGCCTTTAATTCTTTTATAAAAATATTCATGATCGGACCTCCTTCTTAAAACTTCCCTATTATAACTATTCAAGTCTATATCTTTCCTAGTTCATAATGATATTACTTCTTCAAATATTTTAGCTTACAGCGTGGATATCTTTTCTATTATATATAATATAGCTTACCGCTATAGAAACAACCACTATGATTGCACCTGCAACCAAATAAAAAGCTTCATAGCTCATATTCTGAATAATGTAATAGATATCAAAATATTTAAAAGGTGATAGAATGCGCTCCAATTTATTGCTGCTATCGGTTACAAGAATTGTACCGATAAAATAAAATCCAAATACAAAGCCAAGTGAAATTGGAAGTACATTCTTAATCTTCTTAAAGAATACTGATACGACCATGCCGATAGCAATGAATATTATTTGAACAAATAACATGCTAAGATTAATCATAAGGAAGGTTTTTAAACTAAAGTCCTCTGTTTTAGCAAGGTTAGCCATAAAGGTTGAGGCAATGATAAATATAGCATTCGTAATTGCTAGCGCTGTACAAGCCGCCAATAGTTTCGCACTTACAATAGCAGTACGTGACACCGGCTTAACAAGAAGAAAGTCGGCTGTTCGTTCTCTGGATTCCTTGGAAAGAATGGACACACCTAAATTCATAGCCTGGATAGCTCCACAAAGGACTATAAAGGTAAATATCATGGAGTAAAAGCCTAATAAGGAAGTAATGTAATCTAAATTAATACCAAGCATTGCTCTTACAGCTTCGGGATATTCCCCTAATAGTTGCTTAAAATCCTCCGCATCCTTTGCCATGCTTGGATAAATGGATAGATAAAGAGCTGCTAAGGCGAGCATGCTTATGGTCCACGTAATGATTGACTTTCTAAGAGATTTCAGTTCATATAAGAACATATTCATAGCTTTTAGTCCTCCTTAGCATAGTAATGCATGAATATTTCCTCAAGGTCAGGCTCTTCAATTGAAATATTACGAAGCTCTAGCTCACTGATCTTTTTCATTATTGTATTAATATTGCCTTTAAATATAAAATGAGCTGCGTTATTTTTTATCTCAAAACTGCTAACACCATTGATATTGAATACGTCTTTATTGATTCCGGATTTTGCTTCAATGCTGAATCTCTTGTAGCTATTCTCCTGAAGGGAACTCATCTTTTCAGTTTTAATGATTTTACCTTCTTTGATGAAGGCTACTCGACTACACATTTTCTGAACCTCACTCAGAATATGAGAGGAGAAGAATATGGTAGCTCCTTTTTTATTTTCCTGTGCTATGAGATCAAAAAACTTCTGCTGCATTAATGGATCAAGACCACTGGTAGGCTCATCCAGAATAATTAATTTTGGCTCATGTAATAACCCTTGTACAATGCCAACTTTCTTCTTGTTACCAAAGGAAAGGTCATCAATTTTCTTTTTTAGATCCAAGTCCATAATCTCAGCAAGTTCTTTGATTCTTTTTGTGCAATCCTTCTTATAAAAGCTTGCTGAATATTTTAACAAATCCATAACCCTCATATTGTCATAATAGAATACTTCTGAAGGCAGATATCCAAGTTCTTTTCTCACCTCTGGATTTTCTGTACAGCTCTTTCCAAAAATGGTTGCTGTACCACTAGTGGGATATATTAGCCCTAATAAAGTTCGAATCGTAGTAGACTTACCTGCACCGTTAGGACCGATGAATCCAAATACCTCTCCTTCTTCTATATTAAGATTAACATCTACAACACCTCTTGATCCCCTATAATCTTTTGTCAGATTTTTTATTTCAATAACACTCATACTCATACCCTCCAATGATTAATTTGAATTAGATAATTGCAGCACAAGGGCACTGTATGATTTGCATCAGTACCATATACTGTTTGTTAGTCATACAATTATAAAATAAACTGTTTTGTAATTATCTATTTCACCTTGCTATAAATACTCTTCCTTATATAAGTTAGTTCTAAGTAAATTCAATGCTTCACTAAATTCTTTACACATGATGTCAAGATCTGATACCTGAAGCTTTTTTGCGGGATTAACAAACCCTTCACTGATCCACATTAACATTTTCATTACAACTTTCACATCAACGCCTTCTTTGAATTTATATAAATCCATACCATCAAAAGCTATTTTATTTCTAAAGGCGTCTGTCTGAGACATCATAATTTTTATATCATCCCTCACCTCTTCATTGCTCTCAAAGTAGACACTGTTCAAATAAGTCAAAGCCGCTGGATGCAGCTTCATTACTGCCACTTTAATGTTGGTAGCATTGGTGATTCTATCAAAGAAATCCGTTATGCTTTTGTCAAAGGATTCATTAATTTCTCCCATTACTATATCAAAGCAATAGTTAAGTAAGTAGAAATATAGATCTCTTTTTGTACCAAAATAGTGAAATACCATGGCCTTGGATATACCTGCCGCTGAGGCAATATCACTTACCGAGGTTTTCTTATACCCATTGGTGCCAAAGGATTCAAGTGCCGCATTTATGATTGTATTCTGCTTTTCTATTGCTAAGTTTTGAAACTTCTCCAATCCTTCACCTCTTTTCGACCGTATCGGTTTATGACGTCATTATACTCCCGTAAACCGATTCGGTCAATAGACATTTTTTAGATTTTTATAAAATAAGAGCATGCTTTGAGGTGACCCCTAAAAGCATGCTCTTATCTTACTAATTATACTTCTTTTTTAAACAAACTCTCTTCAAAGGTTGCATTATGTGCTGCCTATGGAACAAATGGTGTCTTTTACTTAAGAAGCCACTGTTCAGCCTCATCTTTATTCTCATAAATTCTAAAATGACTACCCTTATTTGTTTCCATTGCCATTTCTTTAAATCTGCCTTTTCCGATTGCTTCTTCAGGAATTACTGCTACTGTCTTAATATTGTAGTTAATTAACTTTTGAATTATATTCCCTGCTAATTTTGTTCTAAGCTTAAAAAAATCTTCTGATAGAATCTCATAGTGAAGCATTAAATGATAAGTCTCATGCTCCCAGCATAGGGATATTAGGTCAAGTACATCCTCCTCTTTGCTTAACTGATTAGTCAGTGAAATTACTTCTATATATTTTTTATTCTCTATTTCTTTTATTTGATAATTCATTTTATATTTCTCCTCTACTTCCTTATTTTCAAACAATCTTTGTCTAAACTTCTCAATCCACTGAAGTTCACTTTTATAAGAAGAAATCAGATTCTCCGAAATCATTTCCCATATCAGATTTTCTCTAGGATTTCTATTCGGTGCAAGAAGTCCGCGTCTTAACTTTTCCTGTTCCATCAGCAGTTGATTTCTTATAACCTTTTCATAACTGGAACATAACTCATTAATCTCCTGATCACTTAATATTTCTGACCATGCCAGCTGCACTAAAAATACTTTCTTCATCTCAGGGGCTTCTGGTGTCATAATTAACCATTCTTTTAACTCTGCTAACCCATTTTTCGAAATAGAATAAATCTTCTTCGTAGGTGCATTGTCCTGATGAATCACTTCACTGGTCACCAGTTCCTCCTCCAGCATTTGTATTAGTGCTTTATAAATCTGATTATTATTACCAGACCAGTACATAAAGGAAGACTCTTCCATTAATTTTTTTAATTCATAGCCTGTGGCGGCTTTCCAACTTAATATTCCTAATAACGCATATTTTATTGACATTATTGACACCTCTTCTTATAACATAGGTTAATAGTAACATATATTTTATTAATTCGTCAACTGGAAATAGAATACCACAAAAATGTGGCGGTTTTCTATTCCATTTAGTATAATGACAACAAACATTATGATCCACACAAATAAAATTCTGGTAATACTAAAAGGATAAAGATTATTTAAGATCCGTAACTTAGGAGGAAATATTTTGGCACAGATTAATAGAGAACATAATTTAAAGAAAACTCAAACTTCAAAGGTAAACGAAAACCCCTGTGTAATTTTGGAAGACAAAAAACCATTATCCGGGTCTATGGTGTGGAAGTTACAATCTGACTTCTATGCAAATCAAGGGCCAGAGGCTTGGATTAAAGGTATTGTTCCTCAATATATCACTACCAATCCCTATATCGCAAATCTCTATGCAAAAACAGCCGTTGGCTACTGCAGAGATTTTGTAGCCAGTAAGGACTATGAAAAAGATACTACTATTTATTTATTGGAATTAGCTGCAGGAGTAGGAAGATTTACGTATACCTTTTTAAAAAAATTTCAATCATTGCTTGATAAATCTTCCCTTAAAGGCTTGAAGTATAAATATATTGTTTCTGATTTTGCCGAAAGAAATGCTGCCTACTGGCAAAACCATAGTTACTTAAAACCATATTTTGAAAGTGGCATCTTAGACTGTGCCATCTTTGATATGACGAAGGATGAGGAGCTTACCTTATGTTATAGTGGAGAAGTTCTTCGTAAAGGTAAGCTTAAAAATCCACTTATCCTATTTGCCAACTACACGTTTGACAGCCTCCCGCAAGATACCTTTTATGTGAATGAAGGCGAGATTTTTGAAGGACTCATAACAGTTACCTCCCAGCAAGAACAGCCTGACCCCACGGATAAATCTATCTTAGCGGGTTTGGATTATTACTATACCGACGTACAAATTTCTGACAGCCATTATTACGAGGACTCCAAACTGAATGAAATTCTTCTGTTTTATAAGGATTGTTTGGAGGATACTGCCTTTTCCTTACCAAACCTTGCACTTAATTGCATTGAAAGATTAAGAATGCTGTTTCAGGATGACATTATCTTACTATCAACGGATAAGGGTTATAGAAATATGGAGTCGATGGATAAGAACTATCATCCCTTCCTCTCAAAGCACGGTTCTATTTCCTTAACTGTTAACTTTCACGCCCTGGAATTATTTTTTAATTCCCTCGGGGGTAAAGCAATACACAGTCTATACGACCACGAAAATGTAACCATGTCCTTATTTTTATTAAGCAATCGTTCCCATGATTTCATAGAAACCTCCTTATCCTATCACGAAATAGTAGAATCCATTGGTCCGGATGACTTTTATGTCCTTAAAAAGGCGATTGTTCCTCACAGTGCAACGCTTACCACGAAGGAACTGTTAACCTTCCTGCGCTATACGGTTTGGGATTCCAGAACCTTTCTTGAATTCTATAATACCTTACTTGATCGTATTAGGACGGAAGAGGATTTTCCGACAGAGGAATTAGTTGATGTAATAAATAATGTTTGGGAGAATTATTTTCCGATTGGTGAAGAAGGGGACCTGTCTTATTGCTTAGGTTCATTACTTGGATATTTTGGCTATGACTTGGATGCCATCGAACTCTTTAAAACTTCCCTGGAATTTTATGGCGAAGATGCAACAGTAAACTATGAAATTGCATTATCCTACTATAATCTTCAGCAATTTGAGGAAGCATTATTATATGTTAATCAATCGCTCAGTGTTGATCCGAATTTTGAGGATAGTTTAAATCTGAAAAGCTTAATTAAGGACATTTAATTTTTCTCTTTTGTTATTTCTCAGCTTATTATTTTAATTGAATGTTTTTATAAGCTAAAAGGACCCTATTACTTGTACTTTAATAGGGTCCTTGTCTGATATATTTAATAATTCAAACAACTATTTTTCAGTTTCTTCTGACAATAAATTTAATCCCATAATACCTGCTTCAATTTCTTTTATCTTATCATTTGCTATAATTGCTGTTCCTGTAATTCCTTCTAGAGACTCAATGATTTTTCCATCAGGTACTCTAGGATATAAACCGTCCTTGCCCACAAGTACAGAGTAAGAGCTTTCTGCTCCTCCACCATAATAAGGTATAATAAGCTCCTTTAACCCATTCGTTACGGTATCACTTATAATTACTGGTGTATTTACCAGCGTAAAATTCTGATTTACATGAAGCTTTCCTGCGCTTTCAATTACCCATAGAGCACTGCTGCCACCAGATCCACTGGTATAAGGTCCACTGACTACAGCAAATATTTCATCTGTATCGTCACCATCCAGGTCTACGTAATTATAATCATAACTTGTAGTTTCATAGAAATCCTCTGGAATCTCATAATAATCAATAATTAATTGCTGTAATTCAATATTAGGGGTGGTTTCTGCCTTAAGTCCTTTAATTCCCTCGGGTAAACTTACCATATCAACATCTGCTGCAGAAGCGA
The DNA here is from genome assembly GCA_023425485.1 of Bacillota bacterium. Lineage (GTDB taxonomy): Bacteria > Bacillota > Clostridia > Lachnospirales > Lachnospiraceae > Mobilitalea. Next base: position 5,832 of record JAFACO010000370.1, on the reverse strand, counting down.
CTGCAACGGTCTGATTCGTATTTTGATTACTATTCTCTGTTTCAGATTTCGAAGTATTATTTTCTTCCACTTTAGCACTTTCAGTTGGAATAATTTCTGCCTGACTTTCATTATCCGGCTCCTCAGATATTACATCATTTACTTGTGCATTCGACGTATTATCTGTCTCCGTATTTGACTCCTTTGTCCCACAACCTACGGTATACAACGTAAGGCAACCAATTAGTACTACTGTTAACATTTTCTTTTTCATGTCATCCTCCTATGTTATCTTTGATGTCTTTATTTTATCCCTTACTTGCATCCAGCTTGTATCTTATTGGTTATTTTAAATAATTTTTCCATTCAATATCTAAAGCTTCCTGCAATTCTTTTTCTTGTGCAGCGTCTACATTAACAACCTTTAGTAGGATTAGCTTCTCACTTTTCTCATCAAGGGCAATGTTATACGTAACATCATTTATTGTAACCAAACCAGTCCATGCAATCATGGTGTGGGACGGAGTACTTGTATTAATAAAAAGTGTCGGGGTAATGTCAATTTCATCTCTGATTGGTCCATAGGTGTCCATTTGAAGCATTGAAATTTTACAAAGTTCATCAAAGCATTGTTTACGTGCTTCATACAGACTATATACTTCACCCATTTTAAGCTCTACACGTTCAATTTCATTGGTTCCACCTTCTATTAAATTAAGCTTATCCTTTAATTCCAGTTCATTATTATTTTCGCTACTTACCGATATAGGAGTAATCTTTATATGTTTAATTTTATCGATTAGCTTTGCATCCTGTATCAGAAATATCAAGTATGGCATTATAAATACCATAAAAAAGGTCATAACTAATCCAACAATAATACGAATATAATTACGTTTTAATTTCATCCCACGACTCCTTTCCAGGTTAGAATTGCTCTTGTCCCTTTTCCTGGCTCACTCTCAAATGTTAATTTTCCTTTATGAAATTTCATAATCTGAGTACAGATAGCTAGACCAAGCCCTGCACCACCCTCCGATCGGGACCGAGACTTATTCACCATATAAAAAGGTTCTGCTATTTTATCAAGATCCTCCTTGGGTATTCCAATTCCATTATCTTTTATTATTAAAACAACAGTATCCTCTTGCTGAAAGGCAGATACTGTTATATTTCCTTTATTTCCAACTGCCTTTCTCGCATTATCTAAAAGATTAAGAATTACCGTTTTCATTAACTCAATATCAGCCTTAACTATGATACGTGGAATATCATGCGTTAAGTTAATCGACTTCTCTCGCAGTACTGGTTGTAGTACGTCAAGAACCTCATCCACCATAATGCTAAGTGCTATCATACGATAATTCGGTTCCTGCTTTCCTTCCACCAACAATTCTAATAGTTTAAGAGATAAAACCTCCAGACGCTTCCCTTCAGAGAATATATAGTTGGCAGCCTCAAATTGAGTCTCATTATCCAGTTTTTTTGAACGTAACAAATCAGCATAACCGATAATTGAGGTCAACGGTGTTTTAATTTCGTGCACGAAACTGCCGACAAAATCCTCCTGACGCCTGGCTGCTTCTTTAAGCTCCTGCATTTTTTCTTCCAGTGCATCTGCCATATCATTAAAGTTATTTCCAAGGGTTCCTAGCTCATCCTTGGATTTTACAGTAACTCTTATCCCCATATCTCCCTCTGAAATCTCTTTTGTTGCTTTAGCAAGTTCTAGCACAGGCTTAGTTATTAAAATAGTAAATATATAGTTAACGATGGCACATAATCCACCTACTATAATTACAATCTCAAGAAATAATACTTGCTGTTCATTACGGGTGTTAAAAATAGTTGTTATTTCGCTAGAATTTTCAATCGTAATAATTTGCTCCTTTAATTGCAGCTTTGCAACCGCTTGCAGGTAATATTCATCCTTTGATTTATATATTTGATAAGCAACTGTATCAAGCTTTGTTTGTTCTATATTTATATGGTCCCTCATTCCTGTACTTTCCTGTAATGTGGTTCCCAGCTCGTTTCTCACTCTGTATTCCCTATTATCTTCCGTCCAATTATCATTTAAGGATGCCAGAATACTCTTAAGTGCATCCTCTTCATTTCGATAAACAGACTTATTATAATTACCAATTAGGGTTACAATCTCAGTCATCATCATTCGATTATCTTTGCAGATTTGCTCCACAGCACCTTCAACGGAACGTGAGAAAGAAATGGATAATAGGAGAGTTCCGCCTAAGCTTAATGCCAAAAGCACCAGAATAAAGGTGCTCAAAAAAATTTTCCAAGTTAACTTCATCTAAATCTCCAATCGATAACCCACTTTTTGAATTGCTATTATTTTTTTCTCTAACCCAAGCTTCTTACGCAACCTCTGTACATGCAAATCCACTGTTCTACTGTCCCCTGTATATTCGCCTCCCCAGACTCTCTCATAGATTTGCTCCCGAAATAACGCCAGGTTTTGATTTTCTACAAATAAAACTAGCAACATAAATTCCTTCTGTGTTAAAACTATCTCGGTCTCTCCCTTTTTAACGGTATGCGAGTTTGTATTAATCACGATATCCTCAAGAGTATATTCCTCATCATATTTATTGAATCGCCTAAGTACCGTTTCTATTCTTGCTAACAGTTCCAGAAGTTCAAAGGGCTTTGTAATATAATCCTCTGCTCCTAGTTTAAGTCCCTTTACCTTATCTTCGACTTTTCCTTTCGCTGACAAATAAATAACTGGTGTCTTATATCCTTTGATATATTCCATTAATTCATACCCATTTACTTTGGGTAACATTATATCCAGAAGTATTAAGTCATAACGTTTTTCTTCCAGTTTATTTGCTGCATCTAATCCATCAGAGGAGGTGTCGCAAAGATATCCCTGTGCAGATAGGCTAATCTTAATTAAATTTAGAATCGGTTTCTCATCCTCGACAATCAGTATATGGTATTTTCTCAAGACCTCTTCCTCCTTTTGACTAATTACAAACCTCTGTCTATATTAATTGAATTGTTTTGGCATTTATCATAAAAATAATTGCGAACCCAAGGCACTAAAGTATCAAACTTTACTTGAATTCGCAACATTTATATTCTTTCTATATAGGATATCTAATTTTTGTATCATTTTTGCATCATTTATCGATTTTCTTATTACTACTGTTATATTAATACTTTAATTAACAGTCTTACGCATCTCAATTAAAAGAATATGAGAGTCCTTTTCTGCCTTGATCTTCAGTTCTTCTTCTGCTACCTCCATTGCATCCCTGGCTTCCAAAGTTACATCGTTTATAACCGCAGTTCCTTCCATCTGTACCAAATATGCCTGTCGATTTTTTTCAACCTTAAAATTAATTGAATTGCCTTGCTCTAAATATACTACATGAAGATTGGCATCCTGATGAATTTTTATTGGTGCAGCTCCTTCTGTAGAGGATACGAAGTGAAACCATTTATTTGTTCTCAAATCCCAAGCAAATCTATACTCTCCATACTGTGGTGTGTGACCAAGACGATCTGGATAAATCCATATTTGTAATATTCTTGTTACTTCACTACCAAGATTATGTTCACTATGAAATACGCCTGTTCCTGCACTCATATATTGAACGTGCCCACGCTGTAAAGTACTCTTATTCTTCATGCTATCGCCATGAGTTAACTCACCGTCTATTACATAAGATACAATCTCCATATCCTTATGTGGATGAGTATCAAAGCCAGTATCCGCAGCAATTAAATCATCATTAATTACTCTCAGTACCCCGTAATTTATATTCAAGGGATTATAATATTCTGCAAAGGAAAAATGAAAAATACTTTGAAGCCATCCCAAATCACTTTTTCCCATCATCTTATGATCTAATTTTTTTAACATTGATTACTCCTCTCTGTAATAGACTTTTTGTATTAGCCATTGTTTATTATGTATGGCTATTTAAACTTAATAAAACAAATAAGATGTCATGGACAAAGCTCCCAACGTACAGGAGTTGTTAAAAACCATTAGCTTATCCCTGTCCTCCGATGCTCCAAGTACATATAAGAGTGGATAAAAATGCTCCGGTGTGGTAAAGGACCTTTGAGCAGCTTGCCCTGCTTTCTTGTAATTAACTACATCCTCATAATTTTTTCTTTGCACCTTCTCTTTTATATAAGCATCAAATTCTTCTGCCCAATCAAAACCTTTTTCCACAGACCAATCCACTAGTCGAAGATTATGCACCACATTCCCGCTGCCAAAGATTAATACTCCCTTTTCACGAAGTTCTTGTAATTCCTTTCCTAGCTGGTAATGTGTTTGTGCATCTGCATTTCTATCTATACTTAGCTGATATACCGGGATATCTGCCTTAGGATACATCCTATGAAGAACTGACCAGGTTCCATGGTCATAACCCCAGTTGTAATCACTTTTAACTTCTTTTTGCATCAGTTCTTTCGTTATATTAGCAAACTCTGGCGACCCTTTTGACTTGTATTCAATCTTATAGATTTCTTCTGGAAAACCATAGATATCATATATCATCTTGGGATATTCTTCGTCAATAATTCGTGTTCCATCCGTGTACCAATGTGCTGATATGGCCAATATCGCTGTAGGTTTTGGAATAAGCTTTGCAACTCTTTCCCATTCCCTTGTATATTCATTATCCTCCACTGCATTCATCGGTGATCCGTGTCCTACAAAAAGTACAGGCATTCTATCCCCTGTATTATTCGAATTATTATTCATAATACTCTCCTTTCTTTACCTTACTAATTAAATATATTTACAATTTAATTTATCTAGGCTTACAATCATTTGCTTTTTATCTATTGCATATTTCATATTAATATTGCTTACTTTATGTAAGTATGTTACTATAAGTGTATTTCTATTGTCAAGTAAGTAGTCAGAATATAGTTAATAAATAAGATGAAACGACAAGCCGTTTCACTTGTTGCAAATAAAAGTGTAAGATATAACATATCTTTACTTTGCGTAGGATGAGGTGATATTATGCATGATGCTTCTTTATGTCCCAAATATGAAAAAGCCTTTGAAATATTGGGCAAACGTTGGACTGGTTTAATTATTAAAGTAATGTTGGATGGCCCTAAGAGATTTTCTGATATATCCTCACAAATTCCAAATATAAGTGACCGGATGCTCGGAGAACGCTTTAAAGAATTAGAAGGGTTAGGAATTATTAAAAGAAATGTGTACCCTGAAACTCCGGTACGAATAGAATATGAGCTTACCGAGAAGGGAAGAGCTTTAGATAATGCTTTGAAGGAAGTACAAGCTTGGGCTACTGAGTGGATGTAGCGACCTAGTTAAATCAATAGGTTGAGCTGTCGCTAATAATGGCTGTTGCAGAAAAATAATTTCTTTTGCAACAGCCATTAATTTATAAAACCATATCTTTTACCAAGTGAACATTACCATCCATAACAGCATAATCGCTAACCAGCTCTCCCTCAATCTCAGGAGAAATATTGGAGTGTATATAAATCGTAGCCAGCCCTGCTTCTTTGGCTCCCTTAATGTCAGCGATATAATCATTTCCAATCATAATACTCTCGTTGGGATTTAGCTGGTATTGCTTTAATAACGCACTATAAAATTTAGGGGAGGGTTTTTTATACCCATAATCCGAGGATAATAAAATACCATCAAAATACCCTGGAAGCTTTAACATCTGAAACTCCGGCATGGTAAATGCACGTTGCGCATTTGATAGCAAATATATCTTTTTACCTTGACCTTTTAATGCTTCCAGCAGTTCAATGACTCCTTCATATAACTTAACGTAGTCCAAGGATAATATTCGAAATACCTTTGCTGTGTCT
>JAFACO010000285.1 GCA_023425485.1 Bacillota bacterium | reverse complement strand
GAGAAGTGGTGGGTGGACGCAGTTCCTGAAATTGCCACAATAGCACATAACATAACCATCCTGCAGAAGACAGGTTATATTCCTGTTGCAGCATTTATCCTGCCCGAAAGTTGTTGGATAGACAATTATTTTATTCCTCAAAAACTAAGACAAGAGGAATTCCTCAAAAAACATGCAGGAAATAAAACTGTCGAAGATATGATTTCATTTATGAGGCGTGAGGCAGATTTATACTCAAAATACAAGCAATATTATGGATATGTATTTTATATTGGAAAAAAGATATAAAATTATAACGAATATTCTTTTATTGCCTTAATATAGTCCAGTATGCATGATAGCCTCAGCTGAAAAAACTAATACAAAAGGGGTGGCCTACAGGATCAATAAAAACCGTATAATCTGAAGAATATTGACTGGAAGCCAAAGTAGCGCCACAAGCAAGAGCATGACTTTTAACAGCTTCTTTTTCCTTCAGAGTTGACGAGAAGTCTAAATGTGTCATTTGCTGTTGCTTCCCTTTTTCATTTGGCCAAACAGGTGGGATGTAATCGTCTATCTCTTGAAATAGAAGACATATGTGTTTATCTGGAGAAATAACAGCGAGCCATTCTTCATCGAAGCGTTGTTTGTTCCATCCCAATAGTGCGGTGTAGAAATCAGCTAACGCCTCTTGATTTGGGCAATCTAGGGTAACAGATGCAAAATTAATTGTAGGTATTGACATAAAACCTCCTCCTTTATATTAGAATTATTTACTAATTAATTCTATCACAGGAACTGATGTACTGCCACTAGGTTTTAAAAAAGGAGATATCCTTGTGATTTACAAAATATTACTAATTGAATATAATTATTGCAGTTTAATATTAAGATTTAATATGTCCATGCAAAGAAATTATATTTTCTTTCTCTAGTAAGTTTGGAAATAATTTGATAATATGGTTATATGTCTATCCAATTTTATATAAGAAAGGTGCAGCCATGGGACATATTACAAGTAAAGATGCCTATAAGAATTTAGAAGAAAGAATTAATTGGTTTACACAAGGGGCTCCGCCAACGGAAAGCTTATATAAAATTCTGCAAGTTCTTTATACAGAAAAGGAAGCTAAATGGGTTGCTTTATTGCCAGTACGTCCATTTACTGCAAAAAAGGCAGCAAAGATCTGGAATACCACGGAAGGGAAAGCTGAAGCTTTCCTGGAGCGTCTTTGTGAAAAGGCATTACTTGTAGATTCCTTTCATAAAGGGGTGCGTCAATTCGTGATGCCACCGCCTATGGCAGGGTTTATAGAATTTGCTTTAATGCGCACAAGAGGTGATATTGATCAAAAGTATTTAAGAGAATTGTATTATCAATATATGAACGTGGAAGAAGATTTTGTTAAAGACTTATTTTATGCAACAGAAACGCATCTGGGCAGAGTTTATGTACAGGAACCAATTTTGACAAAGGATAACACAATTCATATTTTGGATTATGAAAGAGCCAGCCATATAATTGAGGAAGCCAGCCATATAGGTCTTGGAACCTGTTACTGCAGACATAAGATGTTGCATGCAGGTCATCCCTGTGAAATAGATGCCCCTTTGGATGTGTGCCTCACCTTTGGAAATGTTGCACGTTCACTTGCTGAACATGGACATCATGCGCGATTAATCGATAAAAAAGAAGCAATGGATGTATTAGAACGTTCTTATGCTGCTAATCTGGTACAGATTGGAGAGAATGTTCGTGAAGACCCTGCATTCATTTGCAATTGCTGCGGTTGTTGCTGTGAAGCCTTGCAGGCTGCAAGAAAGTTTAGCCCAATGCAGCCAGTAGCTACTACCAATTATATACCTAAGGTTTCGAAGGAGTGTATTGGCTGTGGTAAATGTGCAAAGATCTGTCCGGTATTAGCAATTTCAATGCAAAAAAATGAGGCAGGTAAGGCTGTAGCAGAGATTGATACTGAGATATGTCTTGGGTGTGGTGTATGTGTACGTAGTTGCCCTAAAAAGGTTATAGAACTAGTAAGAAGAGAGATACAAGTCATTACACCTGTGAACAGCACTCATAGATTTGTACTGCAAGCAATTGAAAAAGGAACCTTGCAAAATCTCATCTTTGATAATCAGGCCTTTGCCAATCATCGTGCTATGGCAGCAGTGCTTGGCGTCATTCTTAAGCTACCTCCTTTAAAGCAGATGCTGGCGAGTAAACAATTTAAATCCATCTATTTGGATAGGTTGCTGTCAAAGAAAAGTACTATTGAACAATAGAATTCTTCTATATATTAAATAATTAAATAAGAAAACAAGAAAATAAGAAAATAAGTAAGTAAATAAGAAAATAAGTAATAAGTATATAAAGTATGAATTAAAAATTTGGTTGTCTATTTTCATAATAGGAAGATGGATGGCCATTTTTGTAGGAGGAAAATATGTCAGACCAGAAATGTCAGGAGGAGTACTTACGCAGAATTCATAAAGTGCAGGATTACATCGAGAATCATATTGGACAGCCTATGTCCCTTGAGGAGCTGTCCAATGCTGCTGGGTTTTCAAAGTATCATTTCAGCCGAATCTTTCAGGGCATATTACAGGAACCGTTAGCTCATTATGTGAGTCGGATCCGATTGGAGAGGTCCCTCTTTTTACTGGCACATCGTGAAGATAAGAATATTACTGAAATTGCCTATGAGCTTGGACTTTCGGATTCAGCTGTCTTTTCTAGAGCCTTTAAGAATTACTATGGTGTAAGCCCACGTGAATATCGGAAGGAATATAGCAAGAATTGCAAAGATTCTTTTTTATTGTCAGAGTACCATAAAGGCACAGCAAAGAAAGAATCGACAGACAATCCGTTTCCTGTTACTGGGCAGATATCTATTATAAATATGGAGGAGAAACAAGTCGCTTATGTAAGACATACAGGCACTTATGAGACCTTAGAAAAAGAATATACTTATTTAATCCAGATGTTATTTGCTTATGCAGAAAACCAGAACCTTTTTGTTGAGGGGCAGAACTGGGTACTTGCCATGTATCACGACAATCCTGAATTTGGTGTGGAAAGTCAGTTTCGTACCA
>JAFACO010000271.1 GCA_023425485.1 Bacillota bacterium | reverse complement strand
TAGAAGTGTCACCTCTAAAACCGTTAATCTGTGCCCAACCGGTGAGACCAGGAGATACCTGGTGCTTAATCATATAGCGTGGAATTTCTTCTTTAAATTTATCAACAAAGAAGGGACGTTCTGGTCTTGGTCCAACGAGGCTCATCTCACCCTTAAGAACATTAAAGAGTTGAGGTAGTTCATCTATACTTGTCTTACGAATGAATTTACCGATTCCAGTCACACGCGGATCGCGTTGGGTTGTCCAAGCTTTCTTTTCCTCTTTATCTTGTTGTACCTCCATTGAACGGAATTTATACATTTTAAATTCCTTATTATGCTTTCCAATACGTTGTTGTGTAAAGATGATTGGTCCCGGAGAAGATAATTTAATTAACAACGCCACTAGGAGCATAGGTATGGAGAAGAGGGTAAGAGCAACCAATGCACCAAATACATCTACAATTCGTTTAGCTATACGATTGTGGGTGTTACTAAGTGGAATATTCCTGATATTTATTACAGGAAGACCAAAGAGATCTTCGGTTAATGGCTCTGTAGGAATAATTTTGTGATAATCGGGTATAAACTTAGTATGAACACCTGATTTTTCACAGATAGAAACAATACTTTCCAGTTTCCGATATTCCTTTAAACTTAAAGTAATTGCAATTTCATCCAAGTCCATTTTTGATAAAAACGCTTCCAAATGAGTTATGCTGCCAATTACGGGAACTTTCTTATACATAGTTCCTACTTCAATGGTGTCATCCAATATTCCATGAATATAGTATCCCCATTGTGGGTTAGCAAATATACGGTCAATATAAGCTTCTGCAGAATGACCATATCCTACCAGAAGAACATGCTTTAAATTATAACCCTTTCTTCGAACCGAGCGCAGAACTTGATTAATAGCCATTCTTGATACAATACTAAGTGTAGTATTAATTACAAAAAATAGTGCGAGAAATTTTCTTGAAAGCATATTATCATCGATGCCCTGCGTAAAATATAAAACGGTACTATAAAAGGCTATACCAATAGTATTAGCGGTAAGGATATTCAGGATTTCAGACCATCTGGTTCTTCCACGCTTAGGCGTATATAATTTAAAGCTATAATATACGATTAAATAAATTGGAAAAGCTAAAATTGATCTTTGGATAGATTCAGACAAACTAAAAAATTTCTCATCAACACCTAATCTAAAAAAAGAAATATATCTTAAAACATAAAATCTCATGCCAAATGTAATTAAAAATGCTATAATGATTAAACTGGCATCCAATAAAAATTGTAATCTATTAAACATTTTTTGATTGTCTTTTATCATAAAGGGCTCCTATTTTTAAGTGAATTTATGAATTATAGTTGTTTGGATATGTAGCTACTGATTAGCATAAATATAATACATAGTTACCTAGAATTCAACAATAATATTTTTGTGTAAGGCAGTATGTGGTATTTTCAAGGCTGTTTTTCATAAATTCTTAGTAATATTTTCACATTCTATTCACAAACTCCTGTTACACTATAGTCCATAAGATATTAATAACAATGTTTCCTACGAAAGGAGAATTTATATGTCAGATCAAGAAAAAAATAATGAAAATATTGAAAATGAAGTTGGTAAGGATATTATAAATGATGAAAGTATTAATATAGACGATCAAAAGCTTAATTCAGATCCATTTAATAATCCTTATTCCAATAACGCAGCTAATAGCAATGCAAACAGTAACTCAAATTATAGTAACAGCTATAGTAATCCAAACTATAGTAACCCAAACTATAGTAACCCAAACTATCATAACGCAGATTATAATAACTTAAATAGCAACACAAATAATAGCAGTTCAGGTTATAATAATCCCAACGCGAACAACGCTGGTTATGGCAGCCAAAGTTATAGCAATCCAAACTACAGCAACCCCAATAATAACAATCCATATTTCAGCAATGCTTACAACAATCCGAACTATAATAATCCCAATAACAGTAATTCAGGATATGGAAGTAACAATGGATATAATAACATGAATTATAATCCATCTTATTATCAGCAGAATTATAACAACTCTAATCCTAATGCCTGGAATAACGGAAATGCTAATCCTGTTAAGAAGGTAAAGGAGAAAAAGCCAAGGAACGGGAAAACAAATAAAGTATTAAGCTTTGTAGGCAAGGCAGCTTGCTTTGGATTAATTGCAGCGATTGGATTCTTTGGATTTCAGAGTATTTACGGAAGAATTAATCCGGATGCGGCCACCAATAATATCATATCCCTTACAGATACGAAAGATTATGAAATAGGCTTTACAGAGACTGGATCAATTAAAACCGTAGATAAAAACGCAGTAAGTGAAGTTGCAAAGAATACACTTCCGGCAATTGTTTCCATTAATAGTACCTCAACACAGTCCACAGAGTGGTTTGGCCAGGTTTATGATCAGCCAGTAGAAGGCAGCGGGTCTGGAATTATAGTCGGAGAAAATGATAATGAATTATTAATTGCTACCAATAACCACGTGGTAGAGGGAGCAACAGAAATAGAAGTTACCTTTGCAGATGGATCAATAGCAGCAGCTATCATTAAAGGTACTGATGTGACAGCGGATTTAGCAGTTATCACTGTAGATATTTCAACTGTGAAACAAGAAACTTTGGATGTTATTACGGTAGCTAAATTAGGAAATTCTGATGAAGTTAAAGTTGGTGAGATGGCAATTGCAATTGGTAATGCACTTGGCTCTGGTCAGTCAGTAACAGTGGGTTATGTAAGTGCTAAGGATCGTGAAGTTGAGATTTCCGATGGTTATGATTCAAAGACAATGGTTCTGCTACAGACAGATGCGGCAATTAATCCTGGTAATAGTGGTGGTGCACTGCTTAATGTAAATGGTGAGGTTATCGGTATTAATACCGTGAAGTACGCTTCCTATGAAGTTGAAGGTATGGGTTATGCAATTCCGATTTCAAAGGCAACTCCTATTATTACAGAATTGATGAATCGAGAGGTATTAAAAGAAAGCGAACAGGGCTATCTTGGGATCGCTGGTAATGATGTAACAGAAGATGTTGCCGCCTTCTATAATATGCCATTGGGTGTGTATATTAATGAAACTCCAGACGGTGGCGCAGCAATGAAGGCAGGTCTTAAATCTGGAGATATCATTACAGGTGCTGATGATATAGATATTACCTCAATTACACAACTTAGAGATTATGTTAATAGCAAGCGAGTTGGTACAGAGGTGAAGATAACCTATTCCCGTAACTTAAATGGGGTATATGAAGAAAGTACAGTAACTGTTACCTTAGGTCAAAATCCAAATTTAAATTCAGGTGATGAATAATATCAAAGGCAAAGTAAAATATTTATAAAGCTCTATAGGTGTGTGCATTACACTAAAAAGCGAAATGTCAAAGGGATAACCTTATGGCATTTCGCTTTTTATATAATAGAAGTTACAGTCGAATGCAAATATTCTGATTTGATAATCATTGCGCGAACTACTATTGTTAAACTTTAATTGAGGCTGAACAGTAATTGGCAGCACAATTTTTCGAATGTATAAAAGTTGGTATTTAGGTTTTACTGAACGAATTTAGTAGTTTTTTGTAGAATTTTTGTAAATTCTTAATGAAAGCTTAAGGAAACAGATATTGTCGTACACAGGATAATAAGATATAATTCTTTTAATAGACACTGAAATCCTGAGACACGACAACCCTTTTAAGGGAAATTGGAGGTAATATGAGCGATTTTGATAAAAATAATATGGATAATGAAATAGATAGCAAGCATACAAACAATCACGACCATGAAGAAATGGAAGAGGTATGTTATCTTTGCAGAAGACCGGAGAGCAAGGTTGGGAAAATGATACATATACCTAATCAAATCAGCATCTGTTCGGATTGTATGCAAAAGACCTTTGATACAATTAATAAAGGTGATAACCCGTATATGCAGATGATGGGCTTCCCGCCGGGTATGATGAACATGAACTTATCAGGCATTACCAATGATGTGCCCAAATCACAGAAGCTTAAGAAAGTAAGTGAAGAGCAGAATAAGGAAGCGGAATTTGATCGTAAAGCAATCCCCTCCCCACATATTATCAAGAGCAGCCTGGATGAATTTATAATAGGTCAGGAGCGTGCCAAAAAGGTTATCTCTGTGGGTGTTTATAATCACTATAAGAGAATTGGTACTAATAAAAATGAAATAGAAATTGAAAAATCCAATATGTTAATGATTGGACCTACCGGAAGTGGTAAAACCTATTTGGTTAAAACCTTAGCTAGATTATTAAATGTTCCCCTTGCTATAACGGATGCAACTTCTCTGACTGAAGCTGGTTATATTGGTGATGACGTGGAAAGTGTTATTTCTAAATTGCTGCAGGCAGCAGGAAATGATGTTAAGAAAGCAGAAAGAGGTATTGTATTTATTGATGAAATAGATAAAATAGCAAAAAAACGTAATACCAACAGCAGAGATGTAAGTGGTGAATCTGTGCAACAGGGGCTGCTAAAGCTGCTTGAGGGTAGTGACGTAGAAGTGCCGGTAGGGGCAAGCTCTAAGAATGCCATGGTACCGTTAACTACAGTGAATACACAGAATATTCTTTTCATCTGCGGTGGTGCCTTCCCTGATCTTGATAAAATAATTAAGGCAAGGCTAAACAAACAATCCTCAATAGGGTTCAAAGCTGATTTAAAAGATAAATATGACAACGATCAAAACTTATTGCAGAAGGTAACGCTGGATGATCTTAGAGAATATGGTATGATTCCTGAATTCCTCGGACGTTTACCAATTCTGTATGCTTTAGAGGGACTTACGAAAGATATGTTAATACAAGTTTTGAAAGAGCCAAGAAATGCAATTTTAAAGCAATATCAAAAACTGTTAGCTCTTGATGAAGTAGATCTTGAATTTGCACCTGATGCACTGGAGGCAATTGCAGAAAAGGCAATGGAGAAGAAGACGGGAGCCAGAGCACTTCGTGCTATTCTTGAGGATGTTATGTTGGATATCATGTATGAGATACCCAAGGATGATAACATTGGAAGAGTCATAATTACCAGAGATTATATAGAAGGAAAGGGTGTACCTCTTATCGAAATGAGGGGTAGCAATAAACCGAAACTGTTACTTGAGAATAAGTAATAGGAATATATATGGTTATAGGGAAATAACATAGATGTAATATAAGGATTGTTATAAGGGCTGTTGTAAATTCAAGATAGATTTTACAACAGCCTATTAAACAATAAAACTATATCTCGGGGGATTCCACAACGGTTTCTTTCATTAAATTTTGTAATATGCTTAGTGCTAACAGGGAGGTAAATATGTCATTATTAGAACGCTTATTTAATAAGAAGAGACAGAATTCTGACAAGGAAAATTCCGTATCAGAAAATGAGTCTGCCAAAGACTTTGAAACAGATGAAACGGAAAGTATTATTGTGCATTCTGCTGATTCAGAGGAGAATGATGAGGAGGTTGTATATGAAGTTGTTGAACGGGAGATACTGCCAGCAAAGATAATTTGCCCGGATTGTGGAGGAATTACAATTGAAGGCCTTGAATTTTGTGATAAATGCGGTGGTGAATTAATTTAAAAATACTTTAGTAATTTAAATTACCATATTGACAAATTGAAAATACAAGGGTATTATATATCCAGAATAAAGACGTTCGTACACCGTACAAAGACACTAGGTGCTTTTGGGTGTAGAACGCCTTATTTATAATCTGGATTCAGAGGAATCTTTAGAATGTAGGAGGGAATTTATGAGAAAGATAAAAAGAATGTTAAGCCTTCTTGTAGTAACAAGTATGGTTGTTGCAAGCTTAGCAGCTTGTGGTAAAAAAGCGGATAGCGACAAATTTTATATTGGTGGTATTGGCCCTGTAACCGAAGGTGCAGCTGTATATGGTCAGAGTGTTAAGAATGGTGCTGAACTTGCAGTGAAAGAAATTAATGCAGCTGGCGGTATCAATGGAAAGCAGATTGAATTCAAATTTGAAGATGATGTACATGATGCAGAAAAGTCTGTGAATGCTTACAACACTTTAAAGGATTGGGGTATGAAGATCCTTATGGGTACTGTTACTTCTAAACCTTGCGCAGCAGTTGCAGCAGAAACCTTTAATGATAGTATGTTCCAGTTAACACCATCCGCATCTTCTACAGAAGTTATTAAAAATGGCAATGTATTTCAGGTATGCTTCTCAGATCCTAACCAGGGTATTGGTTCGGCACAGTACATAGGCGAGCATGCTATAGCAACTAAAGTAGCTGTTATCTATGATAGCTCTGATGTGTACTCTACAGGTATTTATGAGAAATTTGCTGAAGAAGCAAAGAATCAGGCATTTGAAGTAGTAGAAGTTCAAGCCTTTACCTCTGAAAGTAATTCCGATTTCTCCGTACAGATTCAGAAAGCAAAGGATGCTGGCGCTGATCTGGTATTCTTACCTATCTACTATACACAGGCAGCTTTGATTTTACAACAGGCAGCAGCTCTTGACTATGCACCTACTTTCTTTGGTTGTGATGGTCTTGACGGTATCCTTACTGTAGAAAACTTTGATACAGCTTTAGCTGAAGGCGTTATGTTATTAACTCCATTCGCAGCAGATGCTGCTGATGCAGCAACTACTAAGTTTGTTGCTGATTACAAGGCTGCATACAATAATGAAGTACCTACTCAGTTCGCAGCAGATGCTTATGATGCAATTTATATTTTAAAGGCTGCAATTGAAAAAGGTGAAGTTACACCTGATATGAGCATTGCTGATATTAACGAAGCATTAAAGACAGCAATGACACAGATTCAAGTTGATGGTCTTACTGGTGCAGCAATGACCTGGAATGCAACCGGTGAAGTTAACAAGGCTCCTAGAGCAGTTGTTATCCAGAGCGGAGCTTATGTAGCTGCTGAATAGTTAACGATAGTTACAATTTCATATATAGTGTAAAAGCTTGTATGACTGGTGAATAAAAAATAGAAAAATCTTATACAGAGAGGTGAATGCCTCTCTGTATTTTGTTTTTAAAGGTTATTATTCTACTATTAATATGGATATAATAGTGTCAGTGTGTTGACACTTATAGATAAGGAAATGTCATATTCGAGTAATTTTTGTTGTAACAATGCTAAGTCTGTGATAAAATAGGTAGCACGTTAACCTGTTAAACTGTTGATGTTTATTTATGCAGGTATTGAAGTATGAAAATATTGCATGCATTGCATGCAGACGGGGGTTTTTATGAGTTTTATTTCTTATTTAATTAAAGGAATCAGTCTTGGAAGTGTATACTCTATCATTGCACTTGGATATACAATGGTATATGGAATTGCTAAAATGCTGAACTTTGCACATGGCGATGTTATTATGATTGGTGGTTTTGTTATCTTTACGTCTATGAGCGCAATGGGATTAAATCCAGTGATTGCAGTTCCTGTAGCAATTATCTTTTGTACCATCTTAGGTATCACCATAGAGCGTGTAGCCTATAAGCCACTTCGAAAGGCTTCTTCTCTGGCTGTATTAATTACTGCCATTGGTGTGAGTTATCTTTTACAAAACATAGCACTTTTAGTTTTTGGTGCAGATGCAAAATCATTTACTTCTGTAATTACAGTACCACCATTAAAATTAGCGGATGGTGCATTAACAATATCAGGTGAGACCTTGGTTACTATTCCTTTATGCTTGCTTATTATGATTGTATTGACCCTTTTTATAAAGAAATCCAGGACAGGTCGCAGTATGCTTGCGGTATCCGAAGATAAAGATGCAGCAGTACTGATGGGGGTCAACGTGAATAAGACTATTGCGATTACCTTTGCGATTGGCTCTGCTCTTGCAGCGGTTGCAAGTGCTCTTATGTTTTCTGCCTATCCAAGTCTTACTTCAACCTCAGGTGCTATGCCTGGTATCAAAGCCTTTGTAGCTGCGGTATTCGGTGGAATTGGTTCCATACCAGGAGCTATGATCGGTGGAATATTACTGGGCGTAATTGAAATATTGGGAAGAGCTTATATTTCTTCACAGCTGGCAGATGCAATTGTATTTATGATATTAATTCTTGTTCTTCTTGTTAAACCAACGGGTATCCTTGGTAAGAAGATGCAAGAGAAGGTGTAGGTGGGGAACATGTCAAAAGGAAAAGTATTTCATCAAATGAATAAATCCACTCGTACCAATCTTATAACGATTGGGATTATCGTTATTGTATATATTATTTGTCAGATTATGATAGCAACTGGAATGATGTCCAACCTGATGCAGGGCTTGTTAATTCCATTGTGTTACTATTCCATTTTAGCAGTGTCCTTAAACCTTACGGTTGGTATTCTGGGTGAGTTGAGCTTAGGTCATGCTGGTTTTATGTGCGTGGGTGCTTTCAGTGGTGCATTGTTTTCAAAAACCATGATTGATATTATTCCCAATACCTTTCTTCGTTTTACACTCGCAATTATAATCGGAGCAATCCTTGCAGGAGTCTTCGGGGTTTTAATAGGTGTTGTTGTATTAAGACTTCGTGGCGATTATCTGGCAATTGTAACCCTTGCCTTTGGTGAGATTGTGAAAAATGTTATAAATGTTATTAATCTCGGAATAGATAAGAATGGTCTTCATTTTTCCATGGTAGACGCAACAAATCTAAATCTGGCAGAGGGCGGAGAGGTTTTAATCGGAGGAGCAAAAGGTGTTTCTGGAACTCCAAAGGATTCTACCTTTACAGTTGCTGTAATCTTATTAATTATAGTATATTTAATTATCTCAAACTTAATAAATTCACGTTCCGGTCGTGCTATCATGGCAATTCGTGACAACCGTATTGCGGCTGAATCTGTAGGTATTGATATTACAAAGTTTAGAATTCTTGCCTTTTCCTTATCCGCAGCTATAGCAGGTGTGGCAGGTGTGCTTTACTCACATAACCTATCAACCTTAGTAGCTACTCCAAAGAATTTTGGTTATAATATGTCAATTATGATTCTGGTATTTGTGGTACTAGGTGGAATTGGTAATATCCGTGGATCCATCATTGCAGCTGTGATATTAACACTTCTCCCAGAATACTTACGAGTTGTGAGCAATTATCGTATGCTAATCTATGCAGTTGTCTTAATTGTAATGATGATTTTCAATTGGAATCCAACCCTGATCGCATGGCGTAAGAATCATCCAATTAACATTGGATCACTATTTAAGAAGAAGAGGGAGGCATAAAGTTATGGCAATGTTAACAGTTAAGAACTTAGGTATCTCCTTCGGTGGTTTAAGAGCGGTTGATTCCATTGATCTTACTATTGAAAAGGGAGAGTTATATGGACTCATTGGTCCCAATGGAGCAGGTAAAACAACTGCCTTTAACTTGCTGACCGGTGTTTACAAACCAGATGCTGGTGTGGTTACTTTGGATGGCGTAGATATTACTGGACTTAGCACAATAGAAATTAATAAAGCTGGTATTGCAAGAACCTTTCAAAATATTAGATTATTCAAAGCTTTAACCGTGCTGGATAATGTTAAATTAGGACTTCACAATAACCATCGATACTCGACACTGGCTGGTATCCTTCGTCTGCCGATCTTTTTTAAAACGGAAAGAGAGATGAATGAACGTGCGATGGAAATCCTTAAGGTATTTGATTTGGATAAGGAAGCACATTTATTATCCGCGAATCTTCCCTATGGTAAGCAAAGAAAGCTTGAGATTGCAAGAGCGCTTGCAACAAATCCGAAGCTTTTGCTCCTTGACGAGCCTGCGGCAGGTATGAATCCTTCTGAAACAGAAGAATTAATGAAAACAATTACTTTGATTCGTAAGAAATATGATGTTACAATATTATTGATAGAGCATGACATGAAACTTGTAGCAGGCATCTGCGAGAAAATTTTTGTATTGAACTTTGGTATGGAACTAGCAAACGGATTACCTGGAGACGTACTTAATAATCCAGAGGTAATTAAAGCATATCTAGGGGAATAATGGAGGAATTATAAGCGATGCTGGAAGTTAAAAATTTGCAAGTTTATTATGGAGTGATTCAAGCAATTAAGGATGTATCCTTTAAAGTAAATGAAGGTGAAGTTATAGCCCTGATTGGAGCAAATGGTGCGGGGAAAACGACCATTTTGCATACCATAACTGGACTTATAACCGCCAAAAGCGGTGAGGTAATCTTTGAAGGTCAAGACCTTCAGAAAATTCCTGCTCATAAGATTGTTCCTTTGGGAATTGCTCATGTACCGGAGGGCAGACATGTATTTGCACAGCTGACTGTATATGAGAATCTTTTGATGGGTGCCTTTACCCGTAAGGATAAGCATGAAATTGAAGAATCTATGGAGAGTGTTTACAAGAGATTCCCTAGATTAAGAGAGCGTAAAAGCCAGCTGGCTGGAACCCTTAGTGGTGGTGAGCAGCAAATGCTTGCTATGGGACGTGCATTAATGTCGAAGCCAAGAATTATTCTTATGGATGAGCCTTCCATGGGACTTTCTCCGATTCTTGTGGGTGAAATATTTGATATTATTAAAAGTATTAGTGCAAGTGGAACCACAGTTTTACTTGTTGAACAGAATGCTAAAAAAGCATTATCCATTGCAAATCGTGCCTATGTACTTGAGACAGGTAAAATCGTACTTGCAGATGATGCGGATAAACTAATGAATGATGAGTCTGTTAAGAAAGCTTATCTGGGTGAATAATCCGGATAATGAGCTCATAGG
>JAFACO010000250.1 GCA_023425485.1 Bacillota bacterium | reverse complement strand
AAAGATAATTGTCAATATGGTATTAAAAAATATTTTTATTTATCTATTTAGCGTTTAAGATTATTTTCTATGTGAATGGAAACCAAAAACCTCCTTCGAAATAAAGTTGTCTAGTTGACAATCCATTTTCAAAGGAGGTTCTTCCTATGATTACTTATATACATCCGAAGCCAGTTCTTCCAGCCTTCTTATATTAACAATTTCATATCCATTTCCCATTTTTTTTAACACATTGTTTGCAGTAAGTGAACTTAAGGTTCTTAACAAATGTCGATAGCTTGTTCCCAAAAGCTCTGCTGTGTTACTTAGATTTTCATTAAATATATATATCGTTATATTGTTTCGATGTATCTGTTCAGCAGTAGCTAAGATGTAGCTTGCTAGCCTGTTTTCCACTTGGTTAAGCAGATTAATAGAGCTGTTAATACTTGATCTATCCAGCTTCTCTCCTAAAGATGTACAAATAAATTTGTAAAAGGTTAGGTCGTTGGCTAGGTGTCCTTTTACGTGCTTTAAATGAATACCTACACAATAAACTTGTTCTAAAGCCTGTACGTTAGAGGGTGCAGCAGCTGGATTGACAAGCTCTAAATCCCCTAATACTTTTAGCGGACTATAGAAACATAGCAATAGAGATTTCCCATTTGCCAAGCTCTTATATACCTTTGCTTTACCTTTTACAAGAAAAAGAATGTGTTGAAGTCTATGATTATCTGTGCAAATATGCTCATTTTTCTCATAAGCAAACAACTCTAGATAGGGTATAATATCCTTACTGAATATCTCGTGTAACTTATACTTATCATAATACAATTGGATTAATTCTCTATCCTCAAGCTTCTTCAACTAGTCCTCCTTTCTACCCAAATTCTATGAATTTGGGCGACAGCACAAATTTGCCGATCCATAAACCATTTATTAATCCTTACGCATTTAACATCATTTCAATTCATTCCCTAATACAAATAAATTTTTATTTAATATGACATATGTCATATACGACATTATAACAACTATGTTAACCTAAAGCAAATGAAAGGGGGAGTCATTCCATGTACAATTTACTCTCGATGTTAACTGGCGCGATTATCGCCATTATGATATCCATAAACGGTAGTCTAGCAGATACTACCGGGCTTTATTTTTCCAGTGTCATAATCCACGCAGTTGGATTAGTAACCATTATAGTTGTATTATTAATAACGAAATCCAAGATAGTCATTAAGGATAAAATTCCTTGGTATTACTATAGTGCCGGCGCTATTGGTATTTTAACCGTATTATTTAACAATATGTCAGTTGCTCCTCTGGGCGTATCACTTACACTCGCTCTTGGGCTGTTAGGTCAATCCTTTGCATCCATTCTTGTAGATACCTTTGGAATGTTTGGGATGAATAAAATTGCATTTAATAGTAAGAAGGTTATTGGTTTAATCATTATTTTAATTGGAATCGCAACTATGATTCTTTGGAAATAGTTTATCCTTTAAACCCAAAATTACATTCTTAGTCAGGAGGAATTTAAATGATATATATTATTGTGTCGATGCTTGCTGGTATTACTATCGTACTTAATCGTATAGTAAATTATAAATTAGCTGAAAAAATAGGTGTTTTTCAAAGTACCTTATTTAACTATATTGTCGGTCTTGTTCTAACCTTTGGTCTAGTATTGATTTTTGAAAATAGCTTATTACCAAGTGTCTCCACATTTTCAGCTTTACCTTGGTGGGCGTATTTTGGCGGTATGTTGGGTGTAATTGTCGTAGCCTTATCAAGCTTTTTAACTCCGAAAATATCTTCCTTTTATATGACCTTGTTTATCTTTATTGCGCAGCTATTTGCAGGTGGGTTAATTGATTTTCTTATTAAGCAGGAAATATCCCCTGGTAAAATGGTAGGTGGGTTAATCGTATTTCTAGGTCTTGCCTATAATTTGATAGTTGATAAAAATGAAGCGGTAAGTAAAAATTAATTTAAAGTTGTTTAATAACTGAAATGGAATAGAAAAGAGCTAGATAAATGTAATTATATACAATTTATCTAGCTCCTTATATTCATATTAACTTGTAAAGATATGATTAAAATCTATCATAATGTATTTTATCATACAAAAGTTTACTCTCTTCATGAGGTTGTTTTTCTTCAGCTGGATATCCAAATACGAGCAGGCAACCCACTTGATATTTGTCTGGTATGTTTAAAGCCTTTTTTACGGTCTCCTGCGAATCCACATGGTTCATTCCTAATCTATTTCTTATCTGTATCCAACAAGAACCTATCCCCAGGGAATGAGCTGCATACTGCATTGTAATAGCGGCAATAGATACATCTTCCACCCACACATCAATTACCTCCGGATCAGCTGCCACAACAATTGCAAGTTTTGCTGTTGCAAGCTGTCTTACACCATTCTCTCTGCTATCAAAAAGTTTTTGCAGTTGTTCTTTATCTGTTACAGCGATAAACTCCCACGACCTTCCGTTTTTAGAAGTCGGTGCCATCAGAGCGCTTTTTAATATTATATCAACTTTATCTTTTTCAATTTCTTTATCTTCAAACTGTCTAATACTTCTTCTGGTCTTTACCAAATCATAAAACATAACACTACCTCCAATTACTAATTCAAATAAACCAAGCCCAAACTATAAAAGAATAATACCTATTTATCATAGCTTCTAGACCACTCTATGCATCAAAACGAATATTATATGAATATTTGCAATTGTACACTTTCTTTCATTCTAAGATCTATACTCTCTTATTCAAATTGTGAATTATATAATCTATAATAGAATCCCTTCTTATCCATCAATTCCACATGAGTTCCTTGCTCCACCACATTTCCCTGGTCTACCACAAGAATGTTATCCGCCCCTTGTATCGTAGAAAGGCGATGGGCGATGACAAAGCAGGTCTTCTTCTCCATCAGCCTTCTCATTGCCTTTTGAATATTGATTTCCGTTCTGGTATCCACATTCGAGGTTGCTTCATCAAGAATTAGCATTTTAGCATCCAGTAGCATTGCTCTTGCTATGGTAAGTAACTGTTTCTGTCCCTTTGAGATATTCATGCCATCCTCATTAACAACAGTATGGTACCCGTCAGGAAGCCTTTTTATAAAGGAATGTATTCCAGCCATTTTTGCAACTTCGATAACCTCTTCCATCGTAGCCTTCTCTTTTCCATAGGCAATATTATCAAAAATACTTCCCTGGAACAGCCAGGTATCTTGGAGCACCATGGCATAGGCTTTTCTTAAACTTTGTCTGGTCAAATCTCTGGTTTCCATTCCATCGATGAATACGCCACCCTCCCAGACATCATAAAATCTCATTAAAAGATTAATTATCGTTGTTTTACCTGCACCAGTTGGACCGACAATAGCTGTTAAACTTCCCGGTCTCGCATGTAAAAATAAGTTCTTAATAATTAGTTTTTCCGGCAAATAGCCAAAAGAAACATTCTCTAATTTAACCTCTCCAGTAACATCTCTAAGTTCAACTGCTTCCTCTCTATCTTTAACTTCTGTTGCCTCATCCATTAATCGAAATACTCGTTCAGCTGCGGCTGCTGCCGATTGAAGTTCACTAATAATGTTAGCTGCTTCATTAATCGGACCGGAAAACTTTCTGGAATATTGTATGAAGGATGAAATATTACCTAGCGACATCCTGTTATATAAATACAGAATTGCTCCAAACACCGTAATTAAGGATAAGGATAAGTTATTAATTGCATTGACCGTTGGTCCAGTCATACTACCGTAATATTCTGTGTCGTAATAAGCATCCACAGTCTCCGTATTAATCTTATCAAACCGCAACATAACGGAATCTTCAGCTGCATACGCTTTGATGGTTTTCTGACCTGATACCATTTCCTCGACAAATCCATTCATTTCACCCAATTTAGCAGAACGTCTTCGATATAGAGGGCGTACTTTGTTAGCCATATAGCGTGTATATAGAAAGGACAACGGTATTGTAACCAGCATTACCAGGACAAGCACCGGTGAAATAATTATCATCATAATTAAGGACCCCACAATGGTGATTACACTGGCAGCAATCTGTACCACATCAGTGGAAAGTGAAGTATTCACTGTATCAATATCATAGGAAATCCTACTTATGATATCCCCTGCCTGATGACGATCAAAATACCCCACCGGTAGGTCAACTAATTTCGTAAATAAGTCCTCTCTCATCCTGCGGACAATTTTCTGACTAAACCGTATCATTATAATAGACAACACATAGGAAAGCGCTGAAGAAATCACATAAAATACCACCATCCAAGCAGCATAATAAAATACTTTCTGAAATACCACCAAGCCCTTACCGGGTTGAATAGCATCAATTGCATAGCCTGATAGCAATGGTCCTAACAGCGCAAATAAGTTACTTACAATGGTAAGAACAACTGCCAGGGTCAGCATCCATTTATAATGAAACATATAGTTCCACAAACGTTTTAGAACTTGCTTTGTATTCCTCGGTTTATCCGTTTTTTCACTCATTTTTGCTTTTCCCATTGTGGAATTTGTTATACCGGCCATACAGCACCTCGTTTCTTTTAATACCTGACATTAATTATAGTGCACAACTTTCACATAACTAAAAATCAAGATTCAATTACATTAACTGTGACTGATAAATCTCATGATAGACGTTACAATTATCAAGTAACTCTTCATGAGTCCCATAGCCAGCAATATGCCCTTCTTCTATCACAAGGATATGATCCGATTTCATAACCGAACTGATTCGTTGTGCAATTACAATGGTAGTTGTATCCTGATAATGTTCTCTGATTGCTTTTCTAAGCAAAGAGTCCGTTCGATAATCCAGTGCACTGGAAGAATCATCAAGAATTAATATTTCCGGATGGCCTGCTAATGCTCTTGCTACCAAAAGTCGCTGCTTTTGACCTCCACTTAAATTACTTCCCTTTATAGCTAATTTAAAATCAATATCGCTTTCAAGTTCCTCAATAAATGCCTCTGCCTGTGCATATCTAGCAGCCTCCCATACGGCATCTTGCGAAAGATTTCTGCCTATACTTATATTTTCATAAATCTTATCTGCAAACAGGACATCATTTTGAAAAACAACCCCGAACTTCTGCCTTAGCTCTTGTTTATCAAAGCTCTTCACATTCTTACCGTCTATAGTGATAGTACCACTATCTACATCATAAAAGCGCATCAAAAGATTGACCAATGTAGTCTTTCCTGACCCTGTAGAACCAATAATTCCAAGACTTTCACCCTTTTTCATTCCAAAAGTAATATGCGTGAGACAGGGTTCCTCCGCATAGGAGAAGCACACGTTATCAAATACAATATGATACTCTGGTTTCACAGCCTTCAATTGCTCGACCTGCAAATCCTCCTCTGCATTTAGTACTTCTGCTATTCTTTCTGCAGAGGCACTTGCTTTAGAAAATACCACAAATATTCTGGTAATTGCCATAACTGCTTGCAACATAATCGTAAAATAAGATAGGAAAGCAACAATTTTACCCGGTTGAGAAGCCCCAATATTAACCCGGTACGCACCAACCACTACAACTAGGGTTAGCCCTAGGTTTAAAATCGCATTCATAATTGGATTGGTAACCGCCATAATGCTGCCAGCCTTTTGCTCTTCCTCTGAAACCTTACTGTTAATATCTGAAAATCGTTCCTTTTCATATTGAGTTTTGGAAAGCGCCTTTATTACTCGGATGCCAGATATATTTTCTCTGACTATCCTTATCATCTTATCCGTTAATTTCTGAACCTGGCTGTATAGGGGAATTCCCTTTTTAGAAACATAATAGACAACGATTGCCAGACACGGTAGTATTCCAATTAATACCAATGCAAGAACTGGCTCAAGAGTGAAGGTGATTATAACTCCACCAATTAATATGAGTGGAGCTCTGACACCAAGCCGCTGTATCATTCCAATCATATTGTGTATGTTATAGGTATCTGAAGTCATTCGGGACTCTAATGAGGGGATTGTAAAGGAATCCAATTGATTTCCGGAGAGATTAAGTATCTTCTGAAACAGGTCATGACGTAATTTTTCTACCGTATTTCTAGCTACTTTGGAGGCCATTCTGTTCGCAATAACATTGAAGGTTCTTGCTCCCACTGATAACCCCAGCATTACAAGGCCCCACCACAGAATTAAAGATACTTTCTTCTCAGGTATGATATTATCAATAATGAAAGCCAATACCCAAGGTAAGCCCAAATCCATGAAGGTACCAAGCACCTTTATAAAAAATCCAAACAACATACGCGGGATATATGGTTGTATGTAAATCATTATCTTTTTCATTGCGATTACCTCTAAACTATTATGTCATCTATACTCTCATTGACTTTTTACTAATTATAAGTTTAAGTCATTCTTTTATTATATATTTTTAAAATAGCATTCGCAAGTGACAAACCGAAAGAAATTTCCTTGCCATGAACCAGAAGAAACACACTATGTGAATTTCTCCTCGTAACTGTTTATAACCGTTAATATCATGGGCACATTCGAGTAACAAAAGCCTCTCTTTTCCTGAAAGTTATCTATTTAAGAGCTTTCAGGAAAAGAGAGGCTTTTATTTATTTTATAGGATATTACAAAATCAGCTTAATTTCTTATTAAGTAATCAAAGGCACTTAAAGCTGCAGTTGCACCAGAGCCCATGGAAATAATAATCTGCTTATAAGGACTGTTAGTACAATCACCTGCTGCAAAAACACCTGGAAGACTAGTTGCATTATGTGTGTCGACAAGGATCTCACCCATACGGTTACGTTCAACCGTATCACCTAACCACTCTGTGCTAGCCACAAGACCGATCTGAACAAATACACCCTGTAATTCTACATGATGTTCTTCACTGGTTGCTCTGTCCACAAAAGTAATACCGTTCACTTTATCTGTTCCGGTGATTTCCTTTGTTTGAACATTCTTGTATACCGTTACGTTTGGTAAGCTATAAAGTCTTTCTTGAAGTACTGCATCTGCCTTTAACTCCGGCATAAATTCAAGAACAGTAACATGCTTAACTACTCCTGCAAGATCGATGGCTGCCTCAATTCCGGAGTTACCTCCACCGATAACTGCAACATCTTTATCTTTAAATAGAGGACCATCACAGTGAGGACAATATGCAACACCTTTATTCTTAAACTCTGCTTCCCCAGGTACACCGACATTACGCCAGCGAGCACCTGTAGAAATAATAACGGTCTTGCTTTTTAAGATAGCGCCATTTTCAAGCTCAACTTCAATAAGTTCCTTTTTCTCCAGACGTTTTGCTCTTTGCAAGCTCATGACATCCACGTCATAATCTTTTACGTGTGCCTCGAGACTTTCTGCAAGTTTAGGCCCCTGGGTGTACTTTGTACCAATAAAATTCTCAATTCCTAAGGTATCTCTTACCTGCCCGCCAAAACGTTCTGCAACAATACCCGTACGGATCCCTTTACGTGCTGCATAAATAGCTGCACTGGCTCCAGATGGTCCTCCACCAATGACAAGAACGTCATAGGGTGCCTTTTCTTCAAATTCTGCTGCATCGGGAGCCGTTCCAAGCTTCGCAAGAATTTCTTCCAGTACCATTCGACCACTTCCAAAAAACTCTCCGTTTAAGTAAATGGATGGTACTGCCATAACATTTTTACTTTCCACTTCTGTCTTAAAAGCAGCTCCATCAATCATGGTATGTGTAATTCCAGGATTTAAAATACTCATTAGGTTAAGTGCCTGTACTACCTCCGGGCAGTTGTGACAACTTAAGCTAATATATGTTTCAAAATGGTATTCACCTTTCATCTTCTTAACCTGGTCAATTAATTTTTCCTCGACCTTTGGAGCTCTACCACTCACCTGTAATAGCGCTAATACCAAAGAAGTGAATTCATGACCTAAAGGAATTCCTGCAAAGGTTACTCCAGTGTCTTCCTTCAAGCGATTAACACTAAAACTAGGAGTTCTTGCCAGGGTTGTATTATCTCTCTTAATCTTTGAAGTCATCGCTACGATTTCATCAATTAGCTCCGACATCTCCTTTGATACACTGTCATCTCCAACACTAACTTTAATCAGTATATCACTTTCCAGAAGCTCCAGATAACTAGCCAACTGTCCTTTGATTTCTGCATCCAATATCATTATAAATCCTCCATAATATGGCACATCGTACCATTCTATATTATAACGAAAGAGCCTGCTGACAGACTCTTTCTATGGGCTTTTGTAAAAAAATATTTATGAAAACCTAGTTGAATTAAACGTTTCAATCTCACGCTATCTAAAGTTACTTACAGTTTTATTTCAACTTAGATCTTGCCTACAAGGTCAAGGCTTGGCTTAAGAGTTGCACCGCCTTCTTTCCATTTCGCAGGGCAAACTTCGCCTGGGTTATTTCTTACATATTGTGCTGCTTTGATCTTGTTAACAAGGATACTTGCATCACGACCAATGCTGCCTGCATTGATTTCTACGGACTGAATTTTACCATCCGGATCAATGATAAAGGTACCACGATCTGCAAGACCATCTGCCTCAATTAATACATCAAAGTTACGGGAAATTGTATGTGAAGGATCACCAATCATAATATAAGTAATCTTCTTAATCGCTTCTGAACTGTCATGCCATGCTTTATGTGTAAAATGTGTATCTGTAGAAACAGAATATACTTCAACACCAAGTGATTTCAGAGTTTCATATTCGTTCTGTAAATCTTCTAACTCTGTAGGACAAACGAAGGTAAAATCTGCTGGATAGAAACAAACCACACTCCACTTACCTTTAAAGTTTTCCTGTGTAACTGTTAAGAACTTTCCATTCTGAAATGCCTGCGCTGTGAATTCTTTTACTTCTGTTCCGATTAATGACATAATTTTGACCTCCAAATTTTTTATTTAATTTTTAATATCAGTAATGATTACTGTTATTAATATATAACAACATAAATAGTTTGTCAAGAAAATAATTCAAGTTTTTCTATGATATTCTTGTACCAGTAAAAGTATTTCACGTTTTCATATAAAAATACCAGAAACAGCGAAATCTTGTCTTTATAGATTTCGTTATTTCTGGCGTCTGATTGAAAAGTAAATAAAACCTTATTATCTGCTGTTTTTACGGATGTTGGTATCCTATTGAGGTAGTGGATATATTATTTTAAACTCTCCAGCCCAAGCTTTCCTGTTGTATATGATAGAGTTTAGAGTATTATCTCTTATTCTTTATTAATTCCTCATGGGTTCCTTCTTCTACTAATTTCGCTTCCTCAAGCACGATAATTTTATCTGCTCCTATAACTGTTACGAAGTCGATGAGCGATAACGACTACTGTTTTTCCTTTGCGGCGTTTAAAACCTCCTCCTCCGATGCATTAAGATTACCGATTCTAATACTGTTATACACAGTGTCATTAAATAGAACCACATCCTGGAATATGAAGGACATATAACTCATTAAATGTTCTGGATCAATGGTTTTAATATCTATACCACCGACTGTAATGTTGCTGCATCTTGGGCATCCAAAGAACCCCCTGATTTAAAGTGTCCACTTGCATTATCAACCTTATATATCTTACCACCTTGAATTTCTACAATTCCTGCTGCTAGTACCTGGGGATGAGAATCACCATATCATGTGCTATATCGGTTACACTTTCTTAATTTTATGTCGACTTTATAGAAAGAAGAAAGGCCACATCAGCCAAAACTGTGTGACCTTAAGACATTCAATCCATTTATCTTTTTAACTTTGAAATAAAATCCTCAAACATCTTTCGCGTTATACTATCGCATTTTTGCATAATTCTTTCAACTCGTTGTTTGATAGCCTTATCTTCTGATATTTTTGATATGCTATCTGAATTAAGTAGTACTCTTAGAGAATCGATACATGTTTCAAACAACTCATCCTCTTCTATACCAGAAAGTAAAATTAAGCATTCTAGTACATACTCATTATTAATATCAGCTGTAGAATAAGCAAATCTTATTTGCCAATCTCTTGGCTTTGAAAGAATATAGCACAATAACTTTTCCCAATCACTTTTATCAAATTTTCTTAATGTTTCAGTTGCAAATATAACACCTTCATCATACCAATAATCCGTTGAAAATGGGCCAGATAAATATTCGTCTAATTCCTCATACATTGTTTTAGCCTCATCCTGATCCCTCATCATACTGATATCCTGCATATCTAATAGAATTATTCGCATCTCCTGTTTGGCTAATTAAGGTTCCAAAGGCATATTGCAAAAATCACAGGCTTGAATAGGTTTTTATATATATTATGCAAAGTTAGAGATGCCTATGTAACAGATTAATTATAATAAAAGAGGCATCATTTAAGGAAGGAGATATTCTCGTTCCTTAAAATGATGCTCATGTAATATGAAAATTTTTTTTATTTTTTCTTATTTTACCTTAGCCGGTTTGACACAGAGCCAGCAAGGTTCACCATGACCCATGGTGTATAGCTATCTATTTATTCTTTAGTAGCTAAAATGTCCTTCTTCGCTTGCTCATTAGTTGCACAATACTCCCTGTCATCGTTTCGACAACAGCCTTTAAAGCACATTTTTAAATTTAGAAGAGTTAAATCATATTGCCACATTAATATTCTTTAATTGTTCCTTCATATCCCAATTTATAGGTTTTAAACTTTTGTAAAACCATTCTCCGCCAGAATCTATCCATTTTTGTCTATATTTGAGTATATTGTACTCACTAGTATCTTCATATCCAAACTCTATACCACAACAATCACAGATATCAAATGAAGGTATTTTTCCTTCAATGCCACGTGGTGGCTCCTCTAATTCTGGGTATCCACATACAGGGCATGTATATTTAGCCATATATATTCTCCTTCCAAGCAAATTATTAATTAAAGTTTAGTAGTTACAATCTGGTCCTTTCCAATAATCCATATTTGTTCCCTTTCCATGAACACTTGGGTCAAGCTTATGATATGTTCTAAATACACAATCTTTTGTTACTATGCTAAATTCATTTGTTGATGGATTGAACTTAAGTACGTCTCCATTTGAAGCAGTTCTTGTTAGAACATTAGAACCACTTGAATTAGCAAAATTATTAGCCTTTAGTAAGTATTGATCTTTTGTGATGTCTCCAAACTCACCCTGCTTTATTACATGCTTATCATAATGTTTATCAAACTTTTTCTGGTCAGCAAAGTTATATTTATATTTAATGTCACCCGTTCCCTTACCACCTTGACTCGCTCCCTTAGCAGTAACTGCTGTCGCAATAGAGCCTATAATGCTTATAACAGCTACCGCTTGACCCGTATTATATTTATCTTTAAATTCACTGGAATATTTTTTATTATAATCAATAACATCCTGATTAATTATTTGTTTACCATTAATCCATTTAAAGATATTTATACCACCTATAATTATGCCCCCAGAATAAGAGTCAAATCCCAAAATGAAAGCTTGCCATGAACTAATGTTAGGATAATTTACATCTACACAATTTGTACTTTTAGCCGTAATAGTATAGCCCGTCTTATTTGTATTACCCGTCCCCTGAGTAGTGTTATTTGTATTTACACTACTACCACCACTATCAGTCTGTTTTGCTACTACACTTATCACGTGTCCGCTTGGATCATCATAGATAATTGGATTGTTATGACAATACGCATAAAGATTTAAACTCAATGGATCATTCTTTTCGCCAGTATACGTATCCTCCGTAATAAATCTAGCTGTCACACTATCATAATATCTAGCATTCAGATAGTATAACCCTGACTCCTCATCATACTGATATCCTGCATATCGTATGGCATTGTTTGCATCACCTGTTTTGCTAATCAGAGTTCCAAAAGCATCATAATCATAGGATACTGCAACCTTACCCTCTGCGTCAATCAGTTCCGTTACATCACCATGGGCATTATACAGATAGTAGTAGCTTTGTGCATCGAAGCTTTCATCCGCTGCTATACTACGATATAATAAACTACTGCCATATACCTGAACAGCCTTCTGGTTGTTATTATCATCTGTTTCCAGTACTACTTTATCTACATCATAAAGATATCTCGTGGTATCACCATTTACTATCTTCTCCACACGATATCCCTGCGCATTGTATTTATAATAAGCGCTGCAGTTTTTTGATTTCGTGCTGATTAACCGATTATAATGGTTGTAGTTATATAGAGTGACCTCTTCAACTCCTGTTCCATTACTACTTCCTTTTTTGATTATTAAACCATAGTTCGGCAAATCCACTGGCTGCAGAATATCACCTGGATTAAGAAGCTCTTTTTTTCCTGACATTTTACTGGTCAGATTTCCATTCTTATCGTATACATAGTTTGTAAATATACCACCAGTTGATATAGTTGCCATCAATCGATTTTGATTATTATAGCTATAGGTAGTCACCGATACAGCGGAACCTTTTTTAACTAACTCTGTCTTTCGATTTCCTGCTCCGTCATAGGTGTATTCTGCTACCTTCCCATCTGGTTCTGTAACAATATTAAGTCGGTTCAGGGAATCATAAGTATAGGATGTCATTCCATTCTTCTGAGTTTTTGTTAGCTGGTTTCCTACATTATCATACGTATAGTCAAAGTGTGATAACACTGTTCCATCTGCTTTGGCATTGACTAAGGACGTAACCTGATTTTTTCTGTCATAGGAATAGGTTTCTTTTGTACCATCCGGATAGATCACTTTTTCTTTTGTACCATTCGCTAGATATTGATAGGTGGTTGTTTCTTCCCCGACGGTTACCTTCGACAATCTTCCTACCTCATCATAGGTCTTCTCTGTATAATTGCCTTTTGGATCAGTGGTAGTCTCAACATATTGTCTGGTACCTTCGACTGGTAAGTCATAGGTATAGGTACTCTTCCCGATATATGGTACCGTCTTACTACTTACCCTATTTAACTTATCAAAAGTCCTTACTGTCGTACCCGAAGCATCTGTCATGGTTAATTGATTTCCATTTGCATCGTAGGTATAACTCTGGATTTCACCACCCACATCCTCGGTTAATAGCCTTCCAAAGATGTCATATTCATAGACAGTGAGTATACCATTTCGGTCGGTCTTTGTTTTCATAAGTCCATTTGCATCGTAGGTATACTGTTCTGCTGTCTCAGGCTTTGTACTATCTTCTGGATCCCTCTTTGTAACGACCAGATTGGCGGCATTATACCTATAGGTGGTGGTATCCCCATTTCCGTTGGTTTGTGCGATCAGATTGCCAACCATATCGTAGGAATACATTGTCGTATTGCCTCCTGCGTCCTTTACCTTGACAAGACGGTTTTCACTATCATAGGTATAGGTTGTTTTATTTTGGTTTGCATCCGTCTTTGTCTTTATATTTCCTCTGGAGTCATAGCTCGTTTTTGATAAGAATCCTTCTCCATCAATGGTTCCTGTCTGGCGCATATTCTTGTCGTAAAGAAACTCTATCTTGTTATGTAAGGCATCATACGAATAAACCTGCGCATTGGCATCATTGTATAAGATTTGCTGAACCACATTACCTAAGGCATCTTTCTTTTCCACCAAACGATTAATACCATCATACGTATTTATAATTGTATTGCCAAGGTAGTTTTCCTCACTTATGAGGTTACTATTAGCATCATACTGGTACTTTGTAGTCTGTTGACGTGCATTGGTCATCGAACTCTTACGATTTAATTCATCATACGTATAAGTAGTTACATTTCCTCTGCCATCAGTTACTGATTTGGTATTACCATTTAAATCATAGCTGGTAGAAGTCGTTATCTTTGCTGATGAATTACTATCACCCGTTGTTTGACTTAACATACGCGAAAAGTTATCGTAGGTATTCGTAATTGTTTTACCAAGGCTATCTTTGGAATAAACTTGATTACCCATTAGATCATATTGGTAAATGGTCTGATTTGCATCAATTGTTGCGTCTCCTGGTACAACCGACTTTGATACTTTGCTAAATCCATTCCATTCATTGGTTGTCGTATTTCCATTTGCATCTGTACTGCTTATCATTCTACCTAACTTATCATAGGTTGAGGATGCTTTAAATGTTCCATTTACAAATGTAGATAGAAGGTTCCCCATTCCATCGTAGGTATAACTATACTTTGCTCCTGGATAGTTTTCGTTTACTTTCTGTCCAAGACCATTGTAATTGTACTTAACGGTATAGGCTAATCCCTCTTCCTTTGTTTCTGGATCAATAACCTGTTCTAACTTTCCAGCTAAGTTATACTCTTTTTCTGTTGTATTCCCAAGTGCGTCGGTCTCACTGGTTACATTTCCTAAGGTATCATAACTCAACGACTTTGATACAATGCTCACCCACTCATTTTTCCATTCATAGGCTGCATCAAGAAACATTTTTTGATAGACCTCAGTCTGTTTTACAACTCGATTCATTACATCATAGGTGAATTCTGTTCGTTGCATCTCGTTAAGTAACATACCTGCTTTATAATTCTTTGCTGATACAATGGCGGTATTTCTGCCCAAGCGGTCATATACCTTATAGGTTACATTTGTTTGATCTTTACCAGTTATAACCTTAGTCTGGTTCCCAGCTTTATCATAGGCATATGTCGTAACATTCCCTCTTGCATCCGTTTCTGAAGCGACCTGTCCATCCCAGGTATAGGTCTTACTTGTTACAACATCTGCCAGGTGTGTACCATTTGTATCCTTTAATTCTTTCTTTGTAGTAAGGACACGATTTAACTTATCATACGTATATTCAGTTACATTTCCTGCCACATCCTTTTCTTCTTCCAAATTCCCATTTAAGTCATAGTTATAGGTCGTTTCAACCTCCGCTATGCCGTTATCAGAATAGTTATTTCCTGCGATATCGCCCTTGCGTACTTTAGTGCTAATCGAAGTTTTCTGTCCACGATAATTATAGCGATACTCGGTGCTTTGGGTTTTCGATGTATCAACCTGTTTGGTCTCCTGCTTTACTCTTCCTTCTTTGTCATACTGATAGGTGGTACTTCTACCTTCCGAATCCGTCTGCGACATAAGTAAGCCATTTGTATAGAAATAGTTCTTGGTATAGACATCTTCCGTCGTAGCATACAGTGCTACTAGGGATTTTCCTGTTGTTTCTGCCAGTTTGTTGCCAGCTTTATCATAAGTATATCCTGTCCAGGAGTAAAGTGTCTTACCATTTTCAATGGATACTGGTTCCCATTTATTTTTTAACCTGCTCAACTCATCATATTTATAATATGTAACCGCTCCGTTTGCTGCAATACTCTGATTTATCGTGCCGTCCAAATTATAATCCACTATGGTTCTACTGTAATCTCCATACTGATTCATGATCTCTCTTCCAGCGTAATCTTTAATGGATAACATGGTGGTTTTTTGAGTATCATCAGCATACATAATAGTGTTCGTTTGTGTTGTTCCATTTATGAGGATAGCATAACTAATTTCACTAAGTAACACTTCAGTTGACGTACTACTTTCTTTGAAATATGTCTTAGTTAAGCGATTTAAAGAATCGTATTCATATAGATAGATAGCTCCGTTTGGCTTAGTTTCCGTTGCTTTGTTACCAAAGATATCCCAGGTATACTTAGTTCGATTACCTTCTGCATCGGTCACATATTTTAGATAACCCGTATCTTCGTACCATTCATAATCGGTGCTTGCTTTACCCGTATATACTCCTTCAACCTCTTTTGTTGCATCATACTGATTAGGTTCTACTTCAAAGTCAACTTTTCCAGTCTTCGTATATACCGTACGTTTTACTCCTTCGTCTGGGTTGATTACCTTAATTAATAGATTATTCCTGTCATAAAAATACTGTGTCACATTTCCTTCTAAGGTTGTTTCCGTGAGCTTATTCCCTAGTTTATCATAGGTATAGATTACCTTTGTTCCAGAAACTGCTACAGACGCCGTATTTCCATAACGGTCATAGGTATAAGTCGTCGTCTTTCCTGCTGGATCAGTGGTCGACTTTAAAAGCCCTGCAACTTCACAGTTAAATAAGGAAGCTGCTTCATCTCTAGAATAATAGATATTAGTAGTAACAGCAAAGCTAGTGGTATCTCCTTCCACATAATCGCTCACTCCGTCCAGTGGCTTTACTTCTTTTAGAAGATTTTTTCCTTCTTCGTCGTAGATATAGTAAGTCTTTCTACCATTATCATTTACTTCAATAACATTATTCCACTTATCAAAGAGGTTTGTTTTTATACCTCCGTCAGGTTGAGTTATTTTTAGGATATTTCCTGTTGTTAAATTAACTTCATATTCTGTACGATTACCATTACGATCTATACTGGTTTGAACATCTCCATAATAGGTATTGCTATCTTTATAGGTATATTCGGTATATGTACTCTTTCCTTCTGGATCCTGTACACGTGTGGTGAACATTGCTGCATCAAACCAGTAAGTCCACTTCTTACTGCTATTATTTGTAATAGTTGTACTATGTTTATTTACATCATAACTATAGGACCACGTTTCACCTGCGGCATCCGTTGTCTTAATGACCTTATTCTGTGTATCCCCATAATTATGGCTGTAGGTAAGCTGTTGAAAAGTTTTATTATTTTGATCAATCAGCGTTTTTAAATATCCTGAACTATCATATTCATAGAGCAGACTACCTCCCTGGGGATCTGTCACCTCCGTAAGTAAATTACTCGAATTATATGCATAAGATACTATTCGATTATCTGGATCTGTTACAGTTGTCAATAAGTTTTTCCCATTATAAGTTAAAGTAAAGATTCTCCCTACAGTATCTGTAATTTTTACTAATTTACCACTTTCATAGTCTAATTTGATTTTATTTCCGTTTTTGTCTTCCATGTAAGTCATCTTATAAGTTGATGGATCAAAACCATATTTATACTGATCTTGTGTTATTAAGACAAAGCTTTTATCTTCATTTTTCACTAAATTAGCTCTGGTTCCTTCTCCTACATATATTCCTCCCTTTAAATGAAATACATGTGATGAACCGTTAGGAAGATTAACTTCAATTTCACTCCCCTTATTAACTACTGTACCCTCGAAACCAAAGGTCCATCCCTTTCCCAATAAAGTCTGTTTTGTATTTCGGGAATTATAAGATCTACTAATGTTGACCATAAATCCTGGTGCGCTCATACTCATATCAGTACAGGTGACCGAATAGTTACCTGAAGCTGGATTTACTCCTCCTTCACCATAGTGGAAACGCTCCACATTGCTGGCGCGTTCATCCATGATATACCAGGTATCTGCTTCACCATCCCCTTCTGTTGGAAGTACATCAGAATTATTACCTGACCCGTTATATACATCAATCGGTTGTACGGTTCCAGATAAGGTACCAAAGGCATCTACTCTACCTCCTGAGGCAACTTTACCTGTCAAATTAGTACATGGTGTAACATTATTTGTAATCTGATTTTTTATGTCACTAATACTTATATTTGGAATTTCACTCTTAGCAAGCGCTGCAATACCACTAACAACTGCAGCAGCAGCAGAGGTACCACTATAATAATCATACCCTTCATCTGGTGTTGTACTTAGGATACTGGTTCCGGGAGCAGCAACATCAACATTGGTGCCATAATTTGAAAAGCTTGGTAATACCCCATTACTATCGATTGCTGTTACTGAAATAATATTACTTAAATTGAAACCTGCAGGATATACATTTTTAACTGCGGTATCATTGCCTCCATTACCGGCAGAACATATGAATAACATGCCGCTATTTTGCATAGCATCTTTAAGAGCAAGATTATCGTCTGTTCCGCCAAAACTGCAATTCATGATTTTTACACCTAGACTCTTAGCATATTCGATGGCTTCAATTGCATCACTGGTGTAACCTGTAGTCCCATTAATAAACTTTAACGGTAGTATTCTAACATTGGGTGCAACGCCTACCACTCCTCCGTCATTTGCGCTGGCAGCTATTATACCAGCAATATAGGTCCCATGTGTATCTGCACTTAAACTATCGTAAACAGATAAATCATCATTAGAGAAATCCCATCCATTGATGTCATCTATATATCCATTTCCGTCATCATCAATACCATTATTCTTTATTTCCTTTTGATTTATATAAATATTATTCTTTAAATCTGGATGGGTGATATCTATTCCCGAATCAAGCACACCGACAATAACATCATTACTTCCCATTGTTTTGCCCCAAGCATTAATAACGTTAATATCAACTGTTGCACGACCATCCACACCTTTAACAGACTGACCATCATTATATAGAGACCATTGATCTATCAATTTGCTATCAGTTGGTATAACACTCTCGATGGACAAGGGGTAATTAGGCTGTGCATACTCAACATTTGGATCACTGTTTAATTCTTCAATAACAGCATCGCGGTTATCGGACGCACTAATTTCATATACACCAATTTTTTGTTTTCCAAAATATCTTTTTTGATCCAGCTTACTGGCTTTTGACTTATTTTTAGCATTATTAATTGTTTTTTCTTTTTTACTTATATCCTTATATTTTACAATAATATCTATTTTCTGGTTACTTTTATTCTTTTTTTGATATTTTACTTTTTCTGTAGTATTACTATTATTG
>JAFACO010000232.1 GCA_023425485.1 Bacillota bacterium | reverse complement strand
GTGTAGGAATATCTTTGCTCATAGAAAAGTGTCTGCCATTGACGAACCATACCCAAAACTTCGTTATTTAATACAATCTGAATAATTGGTATATCATAACGGGTAGCCGTAGCAAGCTCATTCATATTCATTCTAAAACATCCATCACCGGCAATGTTAACCACTGTTTTATCCGGTTTACCTAGCTTCGCACCAATACTTGCACCAAGTCCATATCCCATAGTACCAAGTCCGCCCGAGGTAATAAAGGTTCTTGGATTTTTATATTTATAGAACTGCGCTGCCCACATCTGATGCTGTCCTACCTCTGTGGTTATAATTGCCTCTCCCTCTGTCACTTCATATAGCTTCTCTAAAATATACGGTCCGGTCAAGCGGTCATGTGCATATTTTAGAGGATGCTTCTGCATTAAAGCGATAATATGATCCACCCATTCCGTATGTTTTTGCTGCTCTAATTCCCTATTTAATAAGGAAAGAACTTCTTTAATATCACCAATAACGCTATAATGTGTTGTTACATTTTTATTAATTTCAGCTGGATCAACATCAATCTGAAGTATCTTTGCATTGTTGGCAAACTTCTTAGCGTTACCGATTACTCGATCCGAAAAACGTGCGCCAATGGTAATAAGAAGATCACATTCTGTTACCCCAAGATTTGATGCCTTCGTACCGTGCATTCCAAGCATGCCCATATAGCGTGCATCCATTCCATCAAAAGCACCTTTTCCCATAAGGGTATCCGTTACAGGTGCATCCACCTTATCCACGAATTCTTTCACTTCTTCGTGTGCTTCTGAAATAACAGCACCACCACCTATAAATACAAAGGGCTTCTTCGAATTCTGAATTAATTGAATTGCATTCCTTATATCCTGCTCTGTAATATGCTTTGTATCGCGAAGAATAGGTTCCGGTACTGCTGCCTGATAGTCTGTCTTAGCTGCTGTTACATCTTTTGTAATATCCACTAAAACCGGTCCCGGTCTTCCTGTCTGCGCAATTTTAAACGCCTTACGAATGGTTTCTGCCAGCTTGGTTACGTCCTTTACAATAAAGTTATGCTTTGTAATAGGCATTGTAATACCAGCAATATCAATTTCCTGAAAAGAATCTCTTCCTAATAAATTAACCGCAACATTTGCAGTGATGGCAACCATAGGTATACTATCCAAAAACGCGGTTGCAATACCAGTTACAAGATTGGTCGAACCAGGTCCAGAGGTTGCAAAGCATACCCCTACTTTGCCTGTAACTCTTGCATATCCATCAGCCGCATGAGATGCTCCCTGTTCATGGGAAGTCAAGATATGTTTGATTTCTGATGTGTGCTTATATAATTCATCATATATATTTAATATAGTACCGCCAGGATATCCAAAGACAGTGTCAACACCCTGCTCTTTTAAACATTTAATAACGATTTGAGAACCTGTTAATTCCATTCTAACCTCCATTCCTGCTCACATTCTTTATTCATATCACAGAATGTAATGCTTAAGTATATTATAATGCCCTATATTTACAGCTATTCTATTATAATCTATTGAGCCTTAGGAACCTCTAAGATTGCTCCTCTGTTGCCACTGGTTACCATCGCTACATAGCGGGAAAGGTATCCCGTTGTAATCTTCGGCTGACGTGGCTGCCATTTTGCTCTTCTTGCTTCCAATTCTTCATCGGATATAACAAAATTTAAACTATTTGCATTAATATCAATCTGAATAATATCTCCCTCTTCCACAAGAGCTATATTGCCCCCTACCGCTGCTTCCGGCGATACATGACCAACACAAGCGCCTCTTGAGGCTCCTGAGAATCTTCCATCCGTAATCAATGCCACATGTGAGCCTAGTCCCATACCCATAATTGCACTGGTGGGATTCAGCATTTCTCTCATTCCTGGACCACCCTTTGGTCCTTCATAACGTATAACAACGACATCGCCCTTAACAATCTTACCGCCTTTAATAGCCTCTATTGCATCTTCTTCACAATCAAAGACTCTTGCTGGTCCCTCATGCTTCATCATACTTGGATCAACTGCAGAACGCTTAACCACTCCTGAATCAGGTGCAAGATTACCCTTGAGGACAGCAATACCTCCAATTTCACTATAAGGATTATCAATTGGCCGAATAACCTCTGGATTAAGATTTCTACAACCTTGTATGTTCTCGCCAACCGTTTTTCCTGTAGCAGTAATTAAATCAGTGTTCAGGAGTCCTTTCTTATTTAACTCATTCATAACAGCGTATACACCGCCTGCTTCGTTCAGGTCTTCAATATATGTATGTCCTGCAGGTGCCAGATGGCATAAATTCGGTGTTCTAGCGCTAACTTCATTTGCAATATCTATGTTTAATTCAAAGCCAACTTCATGCGCGATTGCTGGCAAATGTAGCATTGTATTGGTGGAACAGCCCAATGCCATATCCACGGTTAAAGCGTTCATAAAAGCTTCTTTGGTCATAATATCTCTTGGTCGAATATCTTTTTCCAGCAGCTCCATAATTTTCATTCCGGCATGCTTTGCCAGTCTGATACGTTCAGAATAGACAGCTGGAATGGTTCCATTGCCCTTTAAGCCCATACCAATTACTTCGGTAAGACAATTCATAGAGTTTGCTGTATACATGCCTGAACAGGAACCACAGGTAGCACAAGCTTTATTTTCGTATTCTTCTAATTCTTCTTCTGATAAGTTTCCTGCGCTGAAGGCACCAACTGCCTCAAACAGAGAGGAAAGACTGGTTCTATTTCCATTCACTCGTCCCGCTAGCATTGGTCCACCGCTAACAAAAATTGTAGGAATATTCACTCTTGCCGCTGCCATTAGAAGTCCTGGCACATTCTTATCACAATTCGGTACCATTACAAGTGCGTCAAATTGATGAGCCATCGCCATTGCTTCTGTAGAATCTGCAATCAGATCTCTGGTAACCAAAGAATATTTCATTCCTTGATGACCCATGGCAATACCATCACATACAGCAATTGCTGGAAAGACTAGTGGCGTTCCGCCTGCCATTGCGACACCAAGCTTGACGGCATCGACTATCTTATCTAGGTTCATATGTCCTGGCACGATCTCATTATATGAACTCACGACACCAATAAGAGGTTTTCTCATCTCTTCCTTGGTCAGACCCAATGCATTAAACAAAGATCTGTGAGGTGCCTGCGATACTCCGGTTTTAACTGCGTCACTTCTCATCCTTTAACCACCTTTTCTTTCTTATTTATAGTAATACAATACTACAATACATTTTGTAACAATACCATCTCATCACTTTAAAGTAGTACAGTATATATTAATGTATTTCCTTCTAAAAAGCAATGTCAAATTTAAAAATAATATGGATTATTTTCCATAACTATTTATAAATATACGTATTTGCCAATATTAATCTTAAAAAATTAATATTTTAAGTTAATATGCTTATTATAAATAGGTAAGTACTAAATATCAAATAAAATCTATTATTTCCTCCCTGCCAAAAATATGAATTGGCAAATTTATAATTAAATAATTATGTGTTATTTTAGGTATAATTACCATAGTAAATCATTTACAGTCTCTTTTGTGAAATCTATGTGAATTCCATGTAAATACTGTGAAATGTATTAAAAATAATGCAAAATTGATGTATTAATCATGTAAAATTTGATTGCGCATGTCTTTTATTCGTGTTAAGATTTGTTTGTTTGATTACAAAGATGTAATTATGATTAATTTTGTGTTTTAGGAGGCGCTTTATGAATTTTACTGAATTTCTACAACAACTGGTATCAACCCCTACTCTATTAATAACGGTGGCGTTGGTTCTGGGTGTTGTTTTAGTTAATGGCTGGACCGACGCACCAAATGCCATTGCTACCTGTGTCTCAACTCGTTCCATTAGTGCAAAAAA
>JAFACO010000291.1 GCA_023425485.1 Bacillota bacterium | reverse complement strand
ATCCGGTATCAATGATGAGGATTATAACTACCTGGAAGAGGTTATGCAAGAAAGAGAGGAAAAACACTTATATAGGCATGATTGTGTTTGGATTTCGCTTAGAGGTAAAGCTATACATCTAAAATACCTTAGCTTTGGATCGAAGCGAGAGCTGGAGCGTGTCTGCAAAAATATTTATGGCTATGATGCACCCTACTATTTATCAGGAATACGGGGGAAAATAGTGGCTGAAGACAAGAGGGGAAATCGTATTTCGGTAGCCAGACCGCCATTTGCCGACAGCTGGAAGTTCGTTGTGCGAAAATTTGATAGCGTCAAAAATTTAATCTCCATTGGGAATCTGTATAAGGACGAGGGTGCAGAGCTGGCTATAGGCACAATGAAATATGTAATTATGGGTTACATGGCGGCAGTAATAACCGGTAATACCGGTACAGGAAAGACAACCTTACTTAAGGCACTTATACGCTTTATGGATCCTACAAATACAATAAGTATGGAGGAAGAGGTATTTGAAGCCTGGATAAATAAAATTTTTCCATTGCGCAAGATCAATATGTTTAGGAAAACAGACTATATAAGCATGGAAGAGGGATTGGATTTTACAAAAAAAATGGATACAGATATTGCAATACTTGGGGAAGTGGCAGAGCAGGCTGCAGCTGCACTCTTAATTATGATAACACAATTCACCAAGCTGACGCTTTGTACAAACCATATGGCAACTACTCCAAAAATGATTGAATACTTCAGAAATGCCGGACTGTCACAGCATATCTTCAGTAGTGAGGTTGAGGCCGAGGAGCAGGTGGTAAGTGCACTTCAATGGGATTTCCATATGAAAAGAGTAAGAGGGCATAGATTTATTGAACGAATAACAGAGATAATACCCATTGAAGAAGAGGA
Organism: Bacillota bacterium; assembly: GCA_023425485.1. Classification (GTDB taxonomy): domain Bacteria; phylum Bacillota; class Clostridia; order Lachnospirales; family Lachnospiraceae; genus Mobilitalea. The sequence goes on along the minus strand of JAFACO010000291.1, from coordinate 2,284 downwards.
CTTCCCTCCCGGTATATCAGTAAAAGATGCGCTGCTACTGTATCTGAAACAAAAATCAAGACGTAGAAGATACATAACCAGGGACATTGTAGTTTTTGAAAATGGCAGGTATGTTGCAAAGTGTAAACCCAGTGATAACTCAATGAATAGGATCAGAGAAAATCTGGAGGAGAAAGATTTAAAGGAGTTTGAAGCTTTTTTTGATAAGTATTTTAGCTCATTGGAAAGTGATATGAAGCAGCAGGATAGCAGAAAGGATGTTGAGTGTGCCTAAAGAATATTACATCGTACTAAGCATATCTTTGCTAATTGTTGTTAGCGTTCTCAGCCTCATTATACATTTTGTTGACAAATACTTAAAAAGAAAAAAGACGGACGTTATCTTTAAAAGCAGGGGGCTGAGAAATCGAAAGAATCAGTTGTTGGCAATGTACAACTATTTTGCTGAATTTCCGTTGACACGAGGTTATATGCTACGTGTGAAAAGAAAGTATGAAATATTATACCCTTCTCAGAACAGAGAAACTTGCATTAGAAGCATGATTTTTGCCTTGGTAGTATGGTCGATCAGCGGGCTGCTCCTGATTATTTTATTTGTTGGTAAGCCATCTTACTATATTGCAGGCACTATAATTTTCCTTATATGGGTGGTCAATGCAGAAGTGACACATTATACGGTTCGTCGCATCATAAGGAAAGTTTTAAAGGAGCTGGATTTATTTTTAAGTGATGTAAGGCATTACTATTATATTTATGGATCTGTAGAAGTAGCTGTTCTAAAAGCTATTGATCACGCGGGAAAATATATGAAGGTACATGGTGAAAAGATATATGCAGTTATCACATCAGATAACAGAGAAGAAGAGGTTATTAAATATAATGATTCTATTAATAACAATTTTTTGAAGATGTTCCTGGCCCAGTGCATAGCTGTAGTAGATTATGGCGATAAAACGGTCGATGATGAATCACTTTTTTTGACAAACATATTAGATTTAAAAACTAACATAAATGTTGAAATCAGAAAAATGCAGAAAATATCGTACATGTTTATGGGAGTTAACGCAATAATCATTGCACCTTTATTAACACTGGATGTATATCGGCAGTGGGCAGTAAAAACCATTTCAGTGCTTAGCGATTTTTATTACGGCAGAAATGGAATTATAATTATGGCGGCCATTTTTGCGGAATCAGTATTGCTTTATATTATGGTTGGTTACCTGAAAGAAAATCACAATATAATCAAAAAAAATTACGATTTTCTCGAAAAAATTGCGAAGATTAAACCATTTAAGCTGGCTTTGGATAATTATATTGAAAAGCATTATGGAAAAATTGAGGTGTTAAGAATAGATCTAAAAAGAATGGGAGAAAGTATAACTCCAAAGCAGCTGATAATAAAGAAAATTTTGTATGCCATTGCAGCTATAGTCTTTGGTACGTCGTTGCTTTTAGGAACCCACTATATGAGCAGAAATAGTGCAATCAACAACGTGGAGAATGCCGGTGAAATAACCAGTGCTTCGGATGAACAGCAGAATGAACTGGTTAGGGAAACAATTGTTACATACTGTAATCTTCATACAAAACATCTATTATCCCAGGAACAAATCGAAAATGACATAGGTAGCATGGGGATATTTAAAAGTAAGAGCGTGGCTGCAGGAGTAGCACAGGAGATATATAAAAGGTTGAATAAGTATCAATCAGAATATCTCAGAGCATATGAAGTATTAGGAGTTCTTATAGTAGGCTGCCTGGCGTTCTTCTTGCCGGATTGGATCATTAAGTATAGGAAGTTGGTTCTAAATATGTATATGAATGACGAGGTTATACAATTTCACTCAATTATTCTTATGCTAATGCATATAGACCGAATGACTATTCCGAGGATCCTTGAGTTTATGGAAACATTCGCAGTGATTTTTAAAGATTCCATCAGGACATGCTTAAATGAGTATAGCTCCGGAGATATTGAAGCCCTGGAGAAGTTGAAGGACAATGAACGATTTATACCTTTTCAGCGGCTGGTGGATGACTTTCTAATGAGTGACAAAATAGGCTTTGAGAAAGCTTTTGATGAAATCAGGGTCGAGCGAGTTAATAATATTGAGCAAAGAAAACAGGACAATGATCTCTTGATTACCAATAAAGGTATTTTGGCACAGTATTTAACTTACTTTCATTGTGCTACGGTGATCATGATATATATGGCTATTCCGTTTATAACGGCAAGCATGGATCTACTGGACACCTATAACAAAGGTATTACTTGATAAAG
>JAFACO010000289.1 GCA_023425485.1 Bacillota bacterium | reverse complement strand
GAATGAGTGTGAACAATACCACCAATCTCGGGATATTTCTTATATAATTCAATGTGAGTAGCTGTATCAGAAGATGGCTTGTAGTTACCTTCAATACGATTACCTTCCAAATCTACGACAACCATATCCTCGGCTTTCATACTTTCATACTCCACGCCGCTAGGCTTGATAACCATATAACCAGTTTCACGGTCGATACCACTAACATTACCCCAAGTAAAGGTCACAAGCCCACGTTTTGGTAGCTCCATATTCGCCTGAAAAACCTGCTCTTTTAAATGTTCCAGCATACTATATCCTTTCTAATTTAAACTTATCAAAAGCATTCAATTACCTTTTTCTATAATTTGCATAGACCAAACTTTTATTATGCTTTTTGACTATTTATTTAAAAGCGATAGAATTCCATCTAAGTTCGTTTTTAAAGTTTCTGATATTTGTGTTTTTATCTATTAGAACAGCTTCTATTCCCATAGCAGCCGCCCAATCACACATCTGCTCTGCAGTTAAGTCATAGGAGAAAGCAGTATGATGTGCTCCACCAGCTAAAATCCAAGCTTCAGCACCAGTCATTAAGTCTGGTTCTGGACGCCAGAATGCACTTGCAACTGGAAGCTTAGGCATAGGAGTATCCTGTGGTAAGCATTCAACATCATTTACTAAGAGGCGGAAACGGTTACCCAAATCAATAAGAGAGGTTGCTACACCTTTTCCAGCCTTGGAGGTAAATACAAGACGAGCTGGATCTTCTCTCTTGCCCATGGATAAAGGATTAACTTTAATACCAACTTTGCTGCCTGCTATGGTAGGACATACTTCAAGCATATGAGCCTGTAAAATACCTTCTTTACCAGGTTCAAAATGATAGGTATAGTCTTCCATGAAGGAGGTACCCTTTGCATCTTTTTTTCCTTCGGTCATGAGCTTCATGAGACGTACCATTGCTGCTGTTTTCCAGTCACCTTCACCACCAAAACCGTAGCCCTTTGCCATAAGTCTTTGGATTGCAAGACCTGGAAGCTGTTTTAAACCGGATAATACTTCAAAATTGGTAACGATCGCATGATAATCATGTTCTGTAAGGAACTTCTCAAAACCAATTTCAATACCCGCCTGCACAGCTACATGCTCTCTAAATTCCTTTGGATCTCTGCCATCAAGAAGAATTTCATATTGATCATAATACTCATCAACTAAGGCATTAATATCACCTTCTGGAACTTGTTGCACATATTCTGCTATATCTGTAATGTTATAGGCATCGATTTCCCAGCCAAATTTAATATGTGCCTCTACCTTATCACCTTCGGTAACTGCAACATTTCTCATGTTGTCACCCACACGAAGAACACGAATATGGCTGCTTTCGATAATACCTACCGCTGTAATCATCCAATCTGCAATACGTTCCTGAACCTTTTTATCTTCCCAGAAACCAACAATTACTTTTCTTTCAATACCCATACGGCTTACGATATGTCCAAATTCTCTGTCACCGTGAGCTGACTGGTTGGTGTTCATGAAGTCCATATCTATGCTGTCATATGGAATATCTCTGTTAAACTGTGTATGTAAGTGTAATAAAGGTTTTCTAAATTCCTGTAAGCCTAAAATCCAGGACTTTGCCGGGGAGAAGGTATGCATCCAGGTAATAACACCGGCACAGCTTTCATCCCTATTTGCATCATTAAATAATACACGAATGGAAACATTGTCAATCAGAGTTGGTTTCCAAACCACTTCAAATGGCAGGACCCCCGATTTATTTAACCCATCCACGATGATTTTGGAATGTTCAGCAACCACCTGTAAACATTCATCTCCATATAAAGACTGTGAACCAGTTGCAAACCAGATTTGATAATTCTTCTTTATCATAATTCTATACCTCCATAAAATTAATATTATTGTTGGGATGTCATTCAGCCAGTAAATACTAAATCACCTTTTGACATCTATCGTTATATGATAATAAAATTATAATAAATCTTAGGTTTGATATCTATTGCTTCTTCCTACTACTTCCTAAAAAAAGTTACCTATTCCTACTTTAAGTAAGCTTAGTCATTACATTGCTTCAACATAATTACTAACCTTTCCGTAATTTTGCAGGCGTTGTTCCATATTTATCTACAAATATCTTATAAAAATAACCCTTATTCTGATATCCTACCTGTTCCGCAACATCGTCTACCGTCATCTTTGTAGTCTTAAGAAGTCTATGAGCATTCATCAATCTAAGATTTTGTACGTATTCTAAGTAAGTCACTCCCAGCTTCTCTTTTAATAAACGATTAAAATAATTCTCATTAAAATGAAATCTAGCTGTAAGTTCCCTAATAGTTATCGTAGCATAATTATCTTCTATGAAAGCTTTAATTTCCTCATAAACCAGCCAATTCATCTTCTTTCTCAAGTCATTGGAAAGGCTGAATTCATACATCTTACTAATATGGTGTAACATCCGAAAGATAAGTCCCTTGCAGATATATTTAGAAGCAGTATCATGCATTTCTAATTCATTTAACAATTGAATAAATATATCTTCTAACGTATGGTTTTCAGGATCCTTGGGCTTAAAATGCAGAAATTGATGAATGTCCTTCTGTTTCATTAAAGCAGTTCTAAGAAAGTTAAGCAGCTTTTCTTCTTCAATATTCTCAACCATCGCCTGATCAAATATTTCATTGGATAGACCAAGAAATAAGATAACATTCTTTTGATCCGAAAGATAATCCTGATGGGGGCAGTTCTTGTCAATTAGACAGAGGTCACCTTTTTTAAAGGAGATGTCATTTCCCATAATCCTCTGTGTAAATTCACCTTCCACAATATAAGCAAGTTCAATAAAATCGTGCGTATGATATTGTGTCTTTCCTCCAGGTTCAAAATCACTATGATAGGTGAAAGGTTGAGCAGACGGTTTAATGGTCGAATGCAAACTGCCACCCTCTTCAATATTCCAGCATAAGATAAAGCTGCCTTCCTTCTCCGATAAAGGGAAGGTTTTGATATCAATCTTGTCTACCGAATATTCCGGGCACATGATACGTTGTCCCAAATCTGTTTCCAACTCGGTGGACTTATTCCTATATTTCGTTATATCGATACAATAGTCCACTAATCTCATATTTACTCCATTTCTACTTGACTTACATATAATCAGAGACATGCTGTTTTAAAGCTTCCATATACGCTTTACCGTATCTGCTCAGAGGCATATTCTTCTGCTTAATTGTTCCTATGCGGATTATCTCATCTACCTGAAGTGGTTTTGCTATAATATTTTCTCCATTTAATTCTTTACTAATGACTCCGGTACTAACTGTATAGCCGTTTAAACCAACAGCAAGATTAAAGAGTGTGGCTCTATCCCTCACCTTAATATTTTTGTTACGATCAATCGTGCTTAAGATTTCTTCTGAAAAATAAAAAGAATTATAGTCACCCTGCTCAAAAGATAAATAAGGGTACTCCTCCAGCTCCTCCAAGGTTATAACTGTTCTTTCAGCGAGGGGATGCTTAGAACTAATAAATACATGAGGCTTTGCCACAAACAATTCTTCAAATTCCAAATCATACTGTTTTATTAACTTCGTTATAACCTCTTCATTTTTAGAGGAAGTATATAAAATTCCAATTTCACTTTTCAATCTGCTAATATCTTCAATAATCTCATAGGTCTGTGTTTCGCGAAGGGTAAAATCATATTGAGCACCGCCAAACTCCCGAATAACATCCACAAACGCATTAACAGCAAAGGAATAGTGTTGTGCCGATACGGAAAAGCGTGGGCTTTGCTTCTTCACGTTCAAGAATTTCTCCTCTAAGAGATTAGCTTGTTCCAATACCTGTCTTGCATAAGAAAGAAACTCATCACCCTCATTTGATACCACAATTCCTTTATTGGTACGATGAAATATAATAATCTGCATTTCATTTTCCAGGTCTTTAATAGCATTTGTGAGACTTGGCTGAGATATGAATAACTCTTTCGCAGCCTCGCTAATGGTTCCTTTTTCAGCTACCGTTACTACGTATTTTAATTGTTGTAAGGTCATCGAAACTTTCACCTCTTTCATAAGTACAACTTTTCATTAACATTAATATGCAACGATTTTATATAATAAATTTTCCTTAAATTTGTGTTATTTTTAGAATATTCGAATAGGGCTTCAACAAATTCCATAACTGTCCGGTCAGTTCACCAATGCTGCAAGGCATGGCATTTCCTAACCACCATTCTAATATTCCTATAATTGCAGAAGTAAGAAAATGTGTAGTAATTTGATTTGAAAATGATTTATTACTTGTTTCCTCCTGAATCATCCCTGAAACAGTTTCTTCTATAACGGCATATAGTCTCATTCGGAAATGATTTGCACTTTCCTTTATAAATAAGATCTGATAATTTTCATAATTACCCTCCATATATTTAAATGCATGGTACATAGCACTGGCATCTGGCTGTTTGGAGGTATCCGATTTACAATATAGCAATAGATCATCTATATAGGAATCAATGCACTTGTCTAACAGGTCGTATTTATCAATAAAGTGCAAATATACGGTACCCCGGTTAATATCTGCACGTTCTGCAATATCGTTAATTGTTATCTTCTCAAACCCTTTTTCCTTGATTAGGTCAAGAAATGCCGTCATAATCGCTTTCTTTGTTTTTAAAACTCTTCTATCCATGAACTCTCCTATAATCAACAGATTATCTTAAATGTTGTTTAATCAACAGATTAAAAATATCGACCATTGAACCTGCATAAATAAATATTTAAGATAAGTATATCAAACACTTGTTGAAAAAACAACAGATGATAAGAGACATCGTTCTGTAATAAGTTTTATTAAATATTATGAAAATACTCACAGCAAATATGGGCGGCTGCTAGTATTAAGAGAGGAAGGGTATTTACATGAAAATATTATTTATTGGCCGTGGGGTGATAGCTACTCAGTATGCCTGGGTATTTGAAAAAGCCGGTCACACCGTTGAATTTTATGTTCGTCCGGGAAGAAAAGCCGAATATGGAGATTATGTAGATTTAGAAATTTGGGATGCTCGAAAAAGTATGAAAGGAAACCTTGTTAAAGAAAGCTGGAAATTCGTATGCCAGGAGGAAATTGATGCATCAAAAAATTATGATTTAATTATTGTGAGTGTAAATACACATCAGATTGCAGACCTCGTCTCTTATTTAGCACCTAGAATCGGAACGGCAACCGTACTGTTCTTCCATAACTTCTGGCAGGAACCCTTGTCCATGGTGCAACCCATTCCAATTGAGCAAATTGTATGGGGCTTCCCCGGTGCTGGCGGCGGTTTTTCTGGAAACACGCTCAAGGGTGGATTTATGAAAATGGTATTCCTCGGTACCTTAGGG
>JAFACO010000038.1 GCA_023425485.1 Bacillota bacterium | reverse complement strand
AAACACTGATTTGCTAAATTCATTTCTACAGAAAACCCTGGACAGCAGAAGAAATCAAAAACTTGAGATGATAGAAAAGATTCAAAAAATCTACCCTTTATTGGAGTTAGAACATATTAATCGCTATGCTAAAAATAGTCAGTCCATCTATGAATCCCATATTATGCAGTCCTTGTGTGATTTAGGCTATAGTAATGTAGTAATCGGAAAGCTGATGGAGGACTTAATTTCAAAAAAAGGCAGTTGTTATGTACCAACGAATTATTCCAGTGTGGAAGAAATGCTGGTTGTAATAGAGCAAGTAAAGGGAGTCGTTGTCATCGCGCATCCGGAAGAGTATGACTCTTTTGAACTTGCTGAAGAATTAGCGAGGGCAGGCAAAATCGATGGACTTGAGCTGGACCATCCCAGGAATGGGGAAGAGAGCAGAAGAAGGATTCAGGAACTTGCAGCTGCTTACAATTTAATCTTAACGGGAGGCAGTGATTTCCATGGTCAATATACCAAGCAGCCACATCCTCTTGGCAGTTATGGTTGTGAGGAAAAAGTGCTTGAACGAATAGAAGAGATAATTAAAATGAAATAACGTGATTAATCATATAACTTATTGGAGATGTAAATATGAGAGATGCAAATATGAAGGATGAAAATATCAAGAAATGTATTGAACTATTTTTAATATTTGCATTTGGTCTACCGTTTATATGCGTATTATTAGTAAAGAATTTCAGCGTTTTTCAATCTGGAGAGGCGAAATTTATTTTATATGGTATTGAGGCAATGACGCCAACGCTGTCGGCATTGATTGTAATTGCAATATTAGGCGGCAGGGGAAGGATAAGCGTATTTTTAAAGAAGTGTTATTTGGAGAATGTAAACCTACAGTATATTGCGTTAGCGTTAGTACTCCCATTCGTTGTATTATTAATTACAAAGTTAACATCACGCATTTTTGTCGATGTTACCCCGTTTATAACAAGTATTTCTGTAAATAAAATAATAATAGTTATGTGGGCTTTGATAGCAGAAGAGCTTGGGTGGAGAGGGTTTTTACAAGAAAAATTAGATAAGCGTTTTGGTTACTTAATAACACCTATAATTTTGGGTAGTATTTGGGCATTGTGGCATTATCATTTCTTTTTGTTAGAAACTATGTCAGCACCATTGGTTTTATTTGTGCTAGGGTGCATTGCTGATAGTTTTGGCTATTACTGGATAACAAAAAAATCAAAAGGAAATATTATTCCAGCATCCGTATGGCATTTTACAGGTAATTTATGGTTCAACCTTTTTTTGATAAATCCCGAATATAATAAAGGTAGTATGATTCCGTATTTGCTATTTGTGGTTTATTCAGCTATTATGGCTGTAGGCATAACCCTATGGGGAATTCATTCAATAAAAAAGGACAGTGTCGCAAATTATTAATACTTGACCTTATAAATAATAACATAGAAATATAAATATATTGGGAAGAACGGATAAATATTCCTCATTCAGGGAGGTATTTATCCGTTCTTTTCTTGTGGAAAATATATATTTTGAGGGGAGAGAGCATTGTAATTGCCTTTTACAAGACCTTGTTATTTATTAGATACTATTTAATAGTGATTACACCTGTAGGGCAGCTATCACAAGCCTCCTGTGCATCAGCCTCGTCCTCTGCTGCTACAACGTCAACATAAGCCTCTGCAACATCGTCGCAATTCATGCGAAATACATTTGGACAAGTAGCTACACAGAGTCCACAAGAAATACAGCCATTTCCATCAACATGCGCTTTCATAAAAATCCTCCTTTTAATTCAACCAATCTAGGATATATCCTTAAATATGACTATATTATATTATCTATAATATTGTTTTGCTGTAGCTATAGCAACATTTATGGTAGAATTTTCAATAGATATTAAAATTGGGTTATGTAAGTTTAATACAAGCCTTCAATTAAAAACATCCAAAAAGTAGATACTACTTCATGATATGTCTTTGAACGTTTATTTTCCCCAATATTCATATGTCCACCCTCTGTAAAATAGTTATCTCTTTTTTCATTCAAAAGAGGTTTAGAAAATAAATATCTTCCGTTTACTAATCTAAAGAATTTCAGGTATGTTAGCATATTATTAAGAATAGGTGTTTTGTTTGCCACTATAAAATGAGATAAGATAAAGGTTTTAAAAATTATACTTTGCTGAACCATCTTGTTTTCGTTCAAGGTGTCTTGAGTATTTGGTAGATCAAAACTGCGAATTAAACTCTTTGCTTTATAACTATCATCTTCGGAATAGATGTAGCCGTATCTTGATTTAAACTCATAGTATTTTTCATTTAAAATCCACGAAATTATGATATCTATTTTCTTTTTTTGACTTTCATTTAGATGGCTGTACATTCCTGACAATAAAATGATATCATGTACGGAAGGTATGGACAAATTACCATCTGCGTATAATGCTGGATTAATAAGTAAAGGTTGCCACTCCTTCTTAACGCCTGGATACTTTTCACCGTTAACATAAATATCATAGCGATTTTCTTTTGTAAAATTATATAAATATTCTATACGTTTATTAGTGATACTTACAACACTTGGTTCGGAAGAATAACCTAAAAATGGCAAGAAGCATTATAATACTGTTTCATAATCATAATATGCATAAATTCTTTGATATGTTGTTTCGCTTTTATGTTGAGTATCAACATGAACATTTAAAAATTCAATGTACATTCTCATTAATACATCAAATTCGAAAATATCTTTACGCATTCCAAGCAACCAGCATTTACCCAATATATTCTCAGTACGATAATCATGACTGCCATGGATATTAGACATATTGGAATTACTGACCTTTTGTTTTAATTGCCCCATCCAATAAATACATTCTTCATTTTTTAATAATCCTTCAATTAGGTCTTTGTTGTTTGTTAACTGATATTGTATTGGTAAATCG
>JAFACO010000027.1 GCA_023425485.1 Bacillota bacterium | reverse complement strand
GATGAAAGTGTATATGTTGTTGGTGATAACATGAATTATGTTCCTGCTGGTGAAGAAGGTCCTGTTCCACAGATGGTTGAGAACTGCGAGCAGAGCTCCCATACAGCAGCACACAATATTACTTGTGCAATTACCGGTAAAGGTGAGATGGAAGAATACAAACCTAAGTTCCATGGTGTTATGGTTTGTATCGGCGGACGTTATGGTGTTTGCCATGTAGGGTTACCAGGACATTTCTTCAGTATGCCTTCCTTCTTTGCAATGTTTGCAAAACATTTTATCAATGTTATTTATTTTATACAGGTTCTTGGATGGAACAAAGTATTCAGTTATGCAAAGCATGAGTTCTTTACCATCAGAAACCGCAGAAGTTTTGTGGGTGGACATTTCTCCAACCGGACCCCTAGTTTCTTATTAATGCCTCTTCGTGTATGGCTTGGTGCTGTTTGGTTATATGAAGGTATTATGAAAATTGTTGAAGGCTGGTTTGGCGAGCCTAAGCTTACAGGTTTCTTTGGTGGAGCAAAAGCTTGGTATGATAGTATCCTTAATGCAGCTGCTGGTGTTGCAGCAACTTCTTCCGCAACAGGCGTTACTGAAGCAGCAACCGATGCAGTATCCGCAGCATCTGATGTAGCAGCAGGTGGTGGTGGAGAAGCAGTACAGTCCGTTGGTGAAGTATTAATTAACTTTAACTTCCTTGGATTAGTTAAGCCGATTTTTGTAAGTGGTAAGCATCTTGCAGAATCTACCCTTAGTGATTTAGCATTCCGTTTGGATATACCTGCAATGAACTGGTTTCTAGAGAAATTTATTTTACCTAAAGATGGTGTACAGCTTGCAATGCAGATTTTCATTGTTGTAGCAGAAATCTTAGTTGGTTTGGCACTTATCGGTGGTTTATTCACAACTCCTGCAGCAGCGTTATCACTTGTTTTACAGTTTATGTTTATATGTACAACTGGTTTATACTTAGGAACCTTCTGGATGGTATTTGCAGGTATCGCAGTATTAATTGGTGCTGGTAGAAGTCTTGGACTTGACTATTATGCAATGCCAGGATTAAAGAAAGTATGGAAGAAACTACCTTTCGTTAGAAAGTGGTATATCTATAATGATTAATGAGAAAAGACTAGAAGATAAGATGGAAGTAATGTCGCTGGAGGAAGCAACTGCGCTAGTAAGAGACGAGGTAAATCGCATTTTATTAAAAGCTCCGCTCATCATTCGCGAATATACGAAACATCTGATGACATCACGTGGGAAATTCATTCGAGCATCTTCAGTAATGCTATGTGCAGAAGATAAAGAAGGTAAAATTAAAGCAGATGCTGTGAAAATTGCAGCAGCAATTGAACTTCTTCACCTTGCTACGCTGGTTCATGATGATATTATTGACAATGCTGACCTGCGAAGAGGAGAGGTTACTCTTCAGAAAAAGTATGGCAAACGTACCGCAGTAATCTGTGGAGACTATCTTCTTAGCGTTTCACTTCGCTTGGCTGCTTCATTACAAAATAAAAAGGATTATGTGGAATTAAATCTTCCTGATTATGTTGGTAGAGTGTGTCTCGGTGAATTAAATCAGCATTTAAATAACGGTAACATTGGTTTATCCATATATCGTTACTTGAAAATAATTTCTGGTAAAACAGCAGCTTTATTTGAAGCTTCCTATATGGCAGGTGCTATATTTTCAGGTTGTGAAGAAAAAGAGTTGAAACACTATAAGCAATTAGGTTATTATGTGGGAATGATATTCCAGCTAACTGACGATTGCATTGATTTTGAAGATACGGTTGAATCGGCTTTTAAGCCGGTTCAATCGGATTATGAACAAGGGGTCATAACATTACCACTGATTCATGCTTTGGATCAAGAAGATGAATTAAAGTCAAAGGCGTTAAGTCAAGGTTTAACCAGAATAGAGATTAATGAAGCTGTTAAAAAGACTGGTGGAATTGGTTTTACAAAATTGATGGTTCAGAAATATCATGCGAAATCCATGAAGCTGATTGAGAAACTTGATGTGGCAGAAGCGAAACGAGAAAAGCTAATTGGTGTTTTAAATAGAGCAGCTCGATTAGCCTAAAGAATCAGGAAAGCTTGTTTGCTATTATGTACAGATAGAAGGACATTATGATTAAGAGATTTTTGGATTACGTTGAAATCAGAACAAAGATAACCAGTACATTTACATTTCTTATGGCAATAGCGTTTCTATTGTATCAAAAACAGGAGATACGCTGGGACTTAACCTTAGTATTCTTTATAGCAATGTTTTTGTTTGATTTAACAACAACAGCCATTAATAACTATATTGATACTAAGACAAATCATCAAAAGTTACAATTTAATAGGAGAACAGCTCTTATTATTATATATGCATTGTTTGGTATGAGCGCCGCGCTAGGCTTATATCTGGCGTATTCAACTGATATCGTAATTTTATTTGTTGGTGGAATTTGTTTCTTGTGCGGTGTGTTTTATACCTATGGTCCGATTCCAATCTCCAGGCAGCCGCTTGGAGAAGTATTATCGGGCATGTTTTACGGATTGTTAATACCATTTATCCTTTTTTATATTAATTCACCGGAAGGTACTTATTTGTCGTTGTATGTTAATTTTAAGACAATCTCTTTAAACTTGCAGGTATGGCCTTTGATTACTTTGGTATTGTTTGCTATTATTCCTTTCAGTGTAACAGCAAATATCATGCTTGCGAACAATATATGTGACCTTGAAAAAGATATTGCAGTTAAGAGACACACCTTACCCTATTATATAGGAAGAAAGGCACTTGGGTTATTTGCTGGACTATATTATTTAACCTATGCAGCTACGATTGTAATGGTGGTGCTTCAGATTTTACATCCAATTTGCTTATTGTCTTTGGTTACAATTATTCCGGTGCAAAAGAATATTAATGTATTCTTTAAAAAACAGGAGAAGGCAGAAACCTTCCAATGTTCCATTAAAAACTTTATCTTAATTATGGGTGCTCAAGTTATTACTATAGGTATTAGCGCATTTGTATTCTAGGATGAAAACATTTTCAAAACCAAGCTCGAAAACCTACGGTTTCCTCGCTGTTTGGCTCTCGCCAAACTAGAATACATAAAATTATCCTTAGAAAGCAAGCTTTCACGGCTAATTTAAATATTCTGATTGGTTTTAAGCATTTTGTATATTATTCCCGATAAACGGGATTGATATAGGGGCAACTAGAAATAGGTGCTTCAACATAAACTACACATTATATACATGGAGGATTTTTTATGAAAAAACTTTTAGCAGTTTTACTCGTGTTAACTTTGGTAATGACCATGGTAACCGGATGCGGAAAAGCATCAGATGATAAGACAGAGCCTACTACAGCTCCTACAGCAGCAGTAGAACCTACAACAGCTCCTACAGACGCTCCTGCAACAGAGCCTACAACAGACACCCCTGATGCAACAGCAGATGCTGCAAAGACTGGTTTTGCAACAGTAGCTTCTATCGCTAAGTCTAAAGACGCAGCAGCTGATGCTGACGGTTTAGCAGAAGTTGACGCTTTAATCGCTGCAGTAATCGTTGACAAAGATGGTAAAATCATTGATTGTAAGATCGATGCAGAAATGAACAAAATGAACTTCTCTTTAGAAGGTAAACTTACAACAGATATTGCTACTACTTTTAAAACAAAGCAAGGACTTGGCGCTGATTACGGTATGAAAGCTGCTTCTGGTATTGGTAAAGAGTGGTTTGAGCAGGCAGATGCATTTGCTGCTTACGTAATTGGAAAAACTGTTGATGAAGTTAAAGGTATTGCAGTTAACGAAGAAGGTATCGCAGGAGATGCTGATTTAGCAGCTTCCATTACAGTACATATTGGTGATTTCATCGCTGTTGTTGAAAAAGCTGTTAACAATGCACAGGAATTAGGCGCTACTACAGCTGATCAGGTTGGTTTTGCTGCATCCATCGATATGGCTAAATCTAAAGATGCTGCTGCAGATGCAGATGGTTTAGCACAGGCTTACTCTAACTATGCTGTAGTTACTGTTGGTGCTGATGGCAAGATCACAAGCTGTATCATTGACGCTGCACAGGGTAATGTAAACTTCAATACTGAAGGTAAAGTTACTACTGATTTAGCAACTGTTCTTAAGACAAAGCAGGAATTAAAAGATGAATATGGTATGAAGGCTGCTTCTGGTATTGGCAAAGAGTGGTATGAGCAGGCTAACGCATTTGCAGCTTATGTAACTGGTAAGACTGTAGACGAAGTTAGCGGTATCGCTTTAAGCGAAGAAGGTACAGCAGCAGATGCTGATTTAGCAGCTTCTGTAACTGTTCACATTGGACCTTTCATGGCTAACGTTGCTGCAGCAGTTGCAAACGCAGCTAAATAGTCCTATACTAAATAAATAATAAGGAGTGTTATAAGCATACCTGCCTATCATTCATTTAATTGATATGGTAGAAGGCTGTGTCTTGTGACACTCCTTTTTTAGGATTTACGCGAAGGTAAAGTGAAGTACTCTTTAATCTATACGAGGTGAAGATTTTGGGCAAGAAACTTATAATTTGTGTTTTAATAATTTCATTTGTAATTCAGATGGCTGGCTGTGGTACACCCAATAAGCGTTATCAGGCACAGTTCTTAGAGCTTTTTGATACAGTAACAACAATTATCGGGTATGCACCCGATAAAGAAACCTTCTCGGAATATGCTCAGATGGTTTATGATGAACTGAAGAGATATCATGAATTATATGATATTTATAATAACTATGATGGTATGAATAATGTGAAAACAATTAATGACAATGCAGGTATTGCTCCAGTAAAGGTTGATAAAGAAATAATAGACCTTCTTCTGTTTGCAAAAGAGGGATATAAAACTACTTTCGGCGAGTGTAATGTAGCTCTTGGTGCGGTTCTAAAAGTATGGCATGATTATAGAGAAGCAGGATCAGAAGACCCTGATAATGCTGAGCTGCCACCAATGGAGCTATTACAAGAAAAAGCGAAGCATACTGACATTGACAAGTTAATTATAAATGAGACAGACAGCACGGTTTACCTGGAGGACCCAGAGATGAGCCTGGATGTGGGTGCTGTTGCTAAGGGTTACGCTACAGAACGAGTAGCGCAGTACATGAAGCAGAATGGTTGCAAGAGTATATTGTTAAGCGTTGGTGGTAACGTAAGAGCTGTCGGGGAACGGGATGGCGATGAGAAGGATAAATTATGGAACGTGGGTATTCAAAATCCTGACTTGCAGAGTGAAGATAAATATCTTTTAATTACTAAAATAGCGGATTTATCGTTGGTATCCAGCGGCGATTATGAAAGATACTATACGGTGGATGGTAAGGAATATCACCACATTATAGATAAAGATACCTTAATGCCTGCAGATTACTATACCGCGGTATCAATTATTTGTGAGGATTCTGGTCTGGCAGATCTTTATGCAAAGCCTGCTTATAATATGCCCCTGGATGAAGCAAAGAAATTTATTGAGAGTCAGGACGGTGTGGAGGCAATGTGGGTCATGAAGGATGGCGAATTGGTTTTTAGCTCCGGTTTTGAAAAATACATAAAAGAATAGTTATTAACAACTCTTTTAAGTCAAAGATAATAATTAGTTAAAAGTAAAGGGCGATTGTAGCGGAAACACCAACAGTCGCTCTTTCTATAAAATTCATAAATTATGTTCTTATAAACGGTTATAATAAATACATAGTATTTATACCTACAAAGATAACCCTTGCAATCTAGGAATCTTACGATTAGAATAGAGATAATAGGAACATAGGAGAACTAGGAACTGTAAGGTTTAGAAAAGATGGGATAGGAGCAAAAGCGATATGGATCATATTGATAAGCAGCTATTAATTATGCTTCAGGAAAATGCACGTGTACCT
>JAFACO010000013.1 GCA_023425485.1 Bacillota bacterium | reverse complement strand
TGTAGTGTAACACATGTCGAAGCAATTCCTTTGTGGTATCCACAACTATTTTAATTTTTCGGCCCTGGAGTTTCTCAAGAATTGTTCGGTATATGGTATTAGGAAGCATTTTAGGTATACTTCCAGCCAGCACAAGCACATCACCATCCTGAAGGTGCTCCAAGGTTTCTAACATTGCAAACAATTCCTTTCGATTGATCATAGGACCTTGCGCATTGATTTCACTTTCTTCCTTCGCTTTAATTTTAACATTAATTCTAGTTAACCCTACTCCGGCAGTAACAAAGTTGGTTGCAATTCCTCTTTCCTGCAGATTTCGTTCCAGTTCAGCACCAGAGAAACCTGCAATAAATCCAAGCGCTGTACTTTCAATCCCAAGATTTTTAAGAACTAAAGATACGTTAATCCCCTTACCTCCTGGCACAATATGCTCTTCTTTTGCTAGATTTAAACTTCCTATTTGAAAATCCTGCAATTGGACAACATAATCCAATGAGGGATTTAAGGTTACGGTGTATATCATACATTCTACCCCAACCTATGCTTGTTTTTAAAGCATAGTATTCTTGGAATTTATTATAATTATATTAATAAAAACAAGGCTTAATGTCTATTTTAGCGCAGATATCAGAATACTTATCCCTGTACATAATAAGAAAGGAAATCCTTTAAGGAATCAGCTGCCTGTTTCAACTGCTGCATTTCTGGAAGATATACAATTCGGAAATGATCCGGTGTCTCCCAGTGGAAGCCTCCACCATGCGTTAATAAGATCTTTTTATCTACTAAGAAGTCCAATACAAACTTCTCGTCGTTTGTTATCTTAAATTTCTTAATATCTAGTTTAGGGAAGATATAGAAGGCTGCTTTCGGTTTTACTGCAGTCACTCCGGGTATCTCATTCAAGGCATTATAGATGTACTCCCTCTGCTCGTAGATACGTCCGCCTTTTACAAGCAAATGATCGGTCTCATCTGTCATGTTTAGTGCTAGCTCGATAACAGATTGTGCAGGTACATTAGAACACAGTCTCATGGAGGATAACAGATTTAATCCCTCAATATATCCTTTTGCACGTGATTTATCCCCAGCTAAGCACATCCATCCGCATCGATAACCAGCAATCAAATGGGATTTGGATAATCCATTAAAACTAATGGTCAATAAGTCAGGTGCTAAGGATGCAATTGCTACATGCTCTTCCCCATCCATCACCAGTCGGTCATAAATTTCATCAGCAAAAATAATTAATCCGTACTCTCTTGCCACCTCTACAATTTCTGCCAGTACTTCCTTGGGGTACAAAGCACCAGTGGGATTATTCGGATTTATTACTACAATACCTCTTGTCTTTGAAGTAATCTTCTTTCTAATATCCTGGATGTCAGGATACCAATCTGCTTGTTCATCGCACAGATAATGAACTGCATTGCCACCTGCTAATGTTACAGATGCGGTCCAAAGAGGATAATCCGGTATGGGTACAAGTACCTCATCCCCATAGTTTAAAAGTCCTTGCATAGACATTGTGATTAATTCACTGACCCCATTGCCAGTATAGATATCATCCACCGTCACATTTGGAATTCCTTTTTTTCTACAGTAGTTTACGATAGCAACTCTCGCTGATAATAACCCCTTAGAATCAGAGTAGCCCTCCACCTCTGTTAATCTATCCGTCATTACCTTAATCAATTGGTCAGGAGCCCGAAAACCGAAAGGTGCAGGATTTCCAATGTTTAATTTTAGAACTTCCTCTCCAGCAGTAATCATTCTGTTCGCTTCATCCATAACCGCCCCTCTGATATCATAGCAAACATTATCCAGTCTTGTTGATTTTTCAAATACTTTCATATGAACTCTCCTTTTCCTATAATGAATCATGATTTAAAATAATGCAACAATTCGGAACCAAGCTCGAAAACCTGTGGTTTCCTCGCTGTTTGGCTCTCGCCAAACAGTAATACATGACAAGTGAAACGATTTATCGTTTCATCTTGTATAAAAATAATCCTTAGAAAGCAAGCTTTCACGGCTAATTTATTAAATATTCTCCTTGGTTCTGAACAGTTACAAATAATGAATGACTAAAGGTCACGAATGTGTTGCTTTTATACGAAAAAAAGCCCTAAACGTTATAAAACGTTTAGGGCGAATGTATTCATCCGTGTTACCACCTAAATTCAGAGAAATCTCTGCACTTTGCCAGTACTATCATACTGTATCCTTGTAACGTAGGATTTACGTTGAAGCCTACTAAGTAAACACTGTTCGGTTCAAAGCTCCAAGACTGCTTCGATATTAACTCCATAAAGATTCGCACCAACCATCTTCTCTCTGAGCTATTGTTAATATCTACTTCTTCTCTTCATAGCCATTTATTAATTTCACTCAGTTTAGCAGAGTAAAGTACATTTGTCAAGAACAATATATATGGGTTATTTAGTGGAGAAATCAGAAGATAGTATTAAACACCATAACTAAAGGCACTTTATAGAGCAGCCACAACATGTATTCTTTTTTATGTTGAAATTATTCTAAGATGTATTAGTCTTATCTATTGATTATAGTTAAATATTTACTGTATAATAGTACCATTCATTTTGTTTTTATCAATTTCATATAAACTTTAAATAGGTATTATAATTCACTTTTTCAATTAGGGGAGAGGTTATGAATGACAATAAAACATGGTTAGTTGAACA